>DNBN01000283.1:11140-11570 GCA_003491845.1 Porticoccaceae bacterium
AGCATCACGCCGGTCATGCCGCCAATAGTAAAGGTCAACAAAAAAGAGATAGTCCACCACATCGAAGCGCTATATTCGACCCTGCCTTTATACATTGTAAACAGCCAGTTGAATATTTTTACGCCAGTTGGAATTGATATAATCATGGTAGCAATACCAAAGAATGCATTTACATTCGCCCCGGCACCCATGGTAAAAAAGTGGTGTAGCCACACCAGAAATGACATGAGCATAATACATATCGTTGCCCACACTAAGGAGTCATAACCAAATAATCGTTTGCGAGAAAATGTCGCTGTAACTTCAGAAAAAACGCCAAAGGCCGGCAGTATGAGAATATAGACCTCGGGATGACCCCATGCCCATATTAAATTTACATACATCATTTGATTGCCGCCCATATCTCCAGTGAAAAAGTGTGTTCCCATAT
>DNBN01000151.1 GCA_003491845.1 Porticoccaceae bacterium
CCTTCCACCAAGCCCGCAATATCAACAAATTCCATAGTCGTGGGGATAACTTTTTCAGGATTAACAATCGTAGAAATTTTATCTTGGCGCGGATCAGGAATTGGCACAATACCGGTATTAGGCTCAATGGTGCAAAAAGGAAAGTTTTCCGCACTAATGCCCGCTTTAGTGAGGGCATTGAATAGAGTTGACTTACCAACGTTGGGCAGCCCAACGATACCGCAATTGAAACCCATAGTGATATCCTTGTAACGGTGTGTAATAGCTGGGTGACTCAGCCGTTTGTTTATTCTGCGCTATGCAGAGTGGTCATAGCTCTTTCCCACTGGCCTATAACGGCCGTTGGTAGCGTTCTAAGAGCACTGCATAAGCTATTGTCAATTAAAACTTGATCTGCAGGTGCTGCCTTTTTCAGAACATAATCAGCTACTTGATTGGCGCTACCAGGATGGCCAATGCCAATTCGAAGCCGCGCAAAGTCCTTACTGTTACCCAAGCATTTTATGGTGTCACGTAACCCGTTATGGCCTCCGTGGCCGCCCGCTTTTTTAAAACGAGCGATCCCTGGGGTTAGATCGAGATCATCATGTACCACCAAAATCCCATTGACAGGAATTTGATAAAAACTCGACATAGCCGCAATCGACTGACCGCTGCGATTCATAAAGGTACTAGGGATTAGTAGCCGAATTGGTTGGCTGTCGATAAACGTTTTAGCGGTTGAACCAAAAAATTTACCCTCAGGTTTTAATGAAACCTCTAGGGATTTAGCTAGTTGCGTAACAAAATCAGCTCCAACATTGTGCCTCGTTCCATCATAGGACGACCCGGGGTTTCCCAGTCCTACGATCATTTCAACGGGCTTGTCCAATGTTAGAGCCTTTTTCGTGGGAAGCGCGCGAAATTAATCGTCGCTTGCTTCCTCAGTACTATCAGCAGCAGGGGCGTCATCTTCCGATGCAGCGGCCTTTTGCTTGTTAATGGTAGCTACTGAAAGATCATAGTCAGCGCCTTGGTTTAAAGCAACGCTCTCCACGCCTTTAGGTAGTTGAATATCTGAAATGTGAACGATTTGACCAACGTCAATGGCACCCATGTCAACCTCAATGTATTCTGGTAGATCTTTTGGTAAACACAAGATCTCCAGGTCAGTCATTGTGTGAGCAACGATACCGCCACCAAGTTTCACGCCAGGAGACATTTCTTCATTAACAAAATGTAATGGAACTCTGGTTTGAAGTTTTGTAGATTTACTAACGCGTAAAAAATCTAGGTGCAAAATAATTTTTTTGGCAGGATGCCGCTGGACATCTTTCAAGATCACATCTTCAGATTTTCCATCGATATCCAAGGCAATAATATGCGAGTAAAAGGCTTCGTTATCCAATGCTTTAGTGATTTCTTTGTGTAGCAAGGTAATTTTAGCAGGGTCTTTCTTACCGCCGTAGATAATTGCTGGAACTTCTCCGGCCAGACGACGCAGGCGGCGGCTCGCACCTTTCCCTGTATCTTCGCGACCTTTTGCATGTAATGTAAAATCAGTAGACATAGTAGTCTCCAAAGTTGTGCCATTACGGACCGCGACCAGACCCGAAATGGAGTTTAAAAGCCTCAGTATGAGGCGGGTATATCATGCCTGCTTATAAAAACATGGCACTGATGGATTCTTTATTGCTGATTCGGCGTATAGATTCAGCAAGTAGAGGGCCTAACGGAAGTACACGAATTTTATTGCACTTTTTAGCGTCCTCACTCAGAGGCACGCTGTTGGTTACCACCAATTCGTCTAGCTCAGAGTTGTTAATATTATCAATGGCAGCACCAGACAAAACCGCATGGGTAGCATAGGCAACTACTTTGGAGGCGCCTTGTTCTTTTAATGCTTGAGCAGCTTTGCACAGCGTCCCAGCAGTATCGACCATATCATCGACCAAAACACAGGTGCGATCAGCAACCTCACCAATTAAGTTCATCACTTCACTCTCGTTGGCAGAGGGACGTCGTTTATCTATAATTGCGAGATCACATCCGAGTTGTTTTGCTACTGCCCGGGCTCTTACTACACCGCCGATATCAGGTGAAACCACTTGCAAATTATTATGGTGTTGACGTTCTATATCACCCAGTAGGACAGGTGCACCATACACATTATCAACGGTGCAGTTGAAAAATCCTTGAATTTGCTCTGCGTGTAAATCGACAGTGAGTACATGATCAACACCGGCATTTGAGAGCATATCGGCAACCACTTTGGCGCTGATAGGCACTCTAACAGAACGAACGCGGCGATCTTGACGAGCGTAACCAAAATAAGGAACCACTGCGGTAATACGTCCTGCTGATGCTCTGCGCAATGCATCAATCATCAGCACAAGTTCCATTAGATTTCTGTTGGTGGGAGCACAAATAGGTTGAACAATAAACACATCGTGACCGCGCACATTGTCGCGTATTTCAATATTTATCTCGCCATCAGAAAATAGTCCAACTAGCGCATTTCCTGGAGTCACCCCCAGAGACTGTGCGATTTCACTACCTAATTCCGGATTTGCATTACCGGTAAAGATCATTAATCTAGCCACAACAGAGTTCCCAGTACGCATAAAGTGGTAAATGGCTGGGGCGGGAGGAGTCGAACCTCCGAATGACGGGATCAAAACCCGTTGCCTTAACCACTTGGCGACGCCCCAATAAAACGGTTATTTAACTATTTGGTTGAGCGGGGAGTGATCAATACTCCGCGCTACAAACCCATTCAAATGTTCTGGCAGCTGGCTGAAGACTTCGTTTGCCTCGGCTTCGCTATCAAAACTACAAAAAACACTCGCACCTGTTCCGGTCATCAATGGTTTGCCAAAAGGCTCTAACCATTGCAAGGCTTCGGCAACCGCTGGGTAATTTTTTACCACTACACGTTGACAGTCATTCCTGCACTCAGCCGCTTCGAGGGCGCGTATTTTGATGGGTGATGAGTTCCTTGTCAATTGAGGATTTGAAAAAATTTCAGCGGTGGACACATGGCAGTCTGGTGTAATCACCAAAAACCACTTTTTTGGGAGCTTAACAGGAGTCAATATTTCGCCTATTCCCTCTGCAAATGCGCTTTTTCCAACTACAAAAACTGGCACATCCGCCCCCAGCATTTGCCCTAGTCCGGCTAGCTCACCAGCTGTTAGACCGCATTCCCAAAGGTAATTCAGAGTAACTAGTGTTGTTGCTGCATTGCTACTGCCACCGCCAAGTCCCGCGCCCATCGGAATCCTTTTGGTTAAATCGATAACACAACCCTTGGTACTTTTTGTGCTAACTTGCAGTAGCTTAGCCGCGCGATAAATTAAATTATCTTTTTCACTCAGATCGGTGATACTGGCATTTAACTGTATTTTTCCTGAAGAATTAGCAGTAAAAGTAAGTTCATCCCCAATATCTAGGAGTTGAAAAACAGTTTGAATGTTGTGATATCCATCAGGCCTTTGTCCGGTAATATGTAAAAATAGATTTATCTTCGCCGGTGAAGGTACCCTTAAGGTGGGTTTTAACGCCATTATTTGACGTCCTTTTCACGTTCAGGAAAATTCCATTTAGCGATGACTAACTTGAGATTAAGCTCACCTTTTTCTGCACTTATTTTCCTAGGCAGACGCCCCTTCTTAGTATCCTGATAGCTTAGGAACGACAAGTGCCACTGACTCTGCACAAATCCAGCTAAACTGCCATCTAAATGATATCGAACCTCGCTGATCTGGTCATTCTGGGGGGCAGGCAGCCCTTTTAACCAATAGTGCAGTTGATCAATGGGTATAGGTAGGCCGATAGCTTTGTTAGTTAGCTGAGACGGTGGTAGTCGAGTTAATGCATCGCCTTGTTGAAGTGCTGCCATATGATGGTCTCCACTTATAACGGCAGTGCCAGCTAGAAAAGGACCTCTGAGTGTTATATGGTAGTTCTCATTAGCCTGTAACCAGATCAATGATGCACTACCTCCTCCGTCTGGGGATTTGAAGCCTAACTTACCTTTGGCTTGCCAATGTCCAATACGGCTAATCTGATCGGCATTGTAAGTATTATTAGTTTGCTTTTGGATATTTGTAGGTACAGTGGAACAACCATTGGCAAAAATACTGATAGTGATTAGCAATAGGCGATGAAAATGTTTTTTTATATGCACTACTTTACATCCTCAAAAGCGCCTAATCTTTCCATCGTTGAGATAATAGTTTTGTGCTTAGGTCTCTGTTCTAGAGCCTCAGACCAGACTTGCATTGCCGATTTAACATTGCCCATTACCCAGTTGACCTCGCCCAGATGCGCGGCTATTTCAGGATCTGCCATCATTTTATAGGCCTTTTGTAAGTGACCTAGTGCTGCCTCGGGTTGACCAAGTTTGAACAATACCCAACCAAGGCTATCAATAATAGCTGGACTATTTGGATTTATTTTGTAAGCCTTCATAATCAATTCATAAGCTTCCTCTTGACGATCAGAATGAACTGAGATGGTGTAGCCAAGAGCATTTAGGACAGCAGCATTTTTATTATCTTGGCTTAACAAGGTTCTTAGATCGTTTTCAGCCAAAACAAAATCATCTTGCTGACCAGCAACTAATGAGCGTTCATAAAGTAGGTCAGGATTAGCGGGAAATTTTTCTAACCCCGAAGACAGAATCATCAGTGCTTCGGAAGGTTGAGCTATGCTTAGCAGCAAATTTGATTCTACTTGAAAAAGGCTTACTGCTTTATTCGGTTGCAGAATCCGACGTTGCTGCAGATATTGGCGGGCCTCTTTAACACTGCGATGCTTGGCTAGCAAACGACTTAGTTTTGATGCTGCAATGGTATAATTTTTGCCAAATCGAACACTAGAGTAATGCACTATGGCCTGATTAATATTGTTTTGCTGCTCCTCGATAGTACCTAAATGATAATGAGCATTGGCACTTAGATTTCGCGCTGTGGCCGCTTCTAAAAAAAATTCTTTTGCTGTGGCTAGTTGCCCTTGACTTAGATTCAAGAGGGCAAGCAAAAAGTTAACCTCTTGATCAGCTGGGTCTGAGGAGCGAAGTAATTCTAGCTGCGCGATTGCTAGTGAGGCTGAAACAGTAGCTAAAAACCTTGCGTATTGGAGTCGTAACTTGCGATCACTGGGGTGATTTTCAAGTGCATCTTCAAGCAGTCTAATGGCTGCGTTATATTTCTTTTGTTGATGCAATAACTGTGAGAGCAGCAAAATTCCGCGTTGATCCGAAGGTTTTAACGCAAGATATTCTCGTATCTTTACTTCGGATTTTAGTAGCTGTTTGCTTTGCTCATAAAAAATAGCAGCTAATAATGCTTTTCCTGATTCTTTGTCGCCAGTTAGGGCTAAGTTATCTATTTTTACATGCAGCCTTTGCATCTGCTTAGAGTCTAAAACCTTTACTGACCCAATGAAAATAAGCGCGTCTATGTCGTCATAACGTTGATAAATCCAGCTACCATGATCCAATGCGCCAAACACATTATTATTCACAACATAAGCTTCTAGTGCGGCCTGATGTCCTGCAAGATCCTGAGGTGACACCTCTACCCATTTTTGCGCCATTTTTAATAAAACAGCATCATCTCGAAGATACTGGGCAATGCCATAGGCTAATTTGATAACCTCAATGTCACCAGTTGCGTCGGCTTGATGGGTATATTTTTCAAGAGCAAGATTAAATTGACTTCGGTTAAGTGCAATATCACCAACTAAGAGATCATAAAGAGCGTCTATTGGTATTTCTTTTAGGGATTGTTTGGGTTGATCAGCACTGATATCGTGATTAACGACTGATCTATCGATAGTGGTTAGAGCAGATATTGTAGTCTGAGTGGAGCAGCTCACTGCCATTACGCTAAGGAACAGGGTGCCAATTATTTTTGTTAACGTCATCACACCATTCTCATGGATATTTACGCTCAAGACAAACGCTAATGTAGAAATGTTGGTCAAATGTGTAAAATCTTGGTAAATGTTTTAAGGTAAAACTGCATTATCTTGGGATACTCGTGTAAAATCCATGGTAAAAGAATGGCAAGCCATTAATAAGTGGATAAAAATTTATGCCTTTGGGTTTTTAACCTACAACCATGACTATGTTAGCCTTCGGTATCAATCATAGGACGGCATCCGTAGATCTTCGCGGAAGGATCGCTTTCGCGCCAGAAATAGTGGTTCAAACCTTACAAGATGCCCGTTCAATTTTGCATGTTCAAGAAATCGCTTTGTTGTCCACATGCAACCGTACAGAGGTATATCTGTTTGGGGATGTAACAGATACTCAGTTAATGACCTGGCTTTCAATGATCAAGGGAGTAGAGCTAAGTCAGCTGCAGCGTTGCTACTATTGCTATCGTGATCATTATGCGGTGGAGCATATGATGCGGGTCGCTAGCGGTTTGGATTCACTTATCCTAGGAGAACCGCAAATTTTTGGTCAAATAAAGTCCGCTTACTCGGTGGGTCAAGAAGCGGGCACAGTCTCAACTTTCCTTAATCAAGGGTTTCAACAAGCTTTTTCAGCAGCTAAACGGGTTCGTTCGGAAACGGCTATCGGCAAAAATCCAGTGTCGATTGCTTACGCTTCGGTAAGTTTGGCGGGACAAATTTTTTCGAAGTTAAGTCAAGCTCATGCACTGTTAATTGGTGCCGGAGAGACAATTGATTTAGTCGCAAAACATCTCAGTGAGCAAAAGATAGGAAAGATCACTGTCGCTAATCGAACGTTGAGTCGTGCGCAGGAATTAGCCGAAGTGTACGGCGCCGATGCGATTTTGCTCTCGGATATTCCCGATTTTTTACCAAACGCCGATATCATTATTTCATCCACTGCTAGTCAATTGCCGATTTTAGGAAAAGGTGCCGTTGAATCGGCTTTAAAGCGGCGTAAACACAGACCTTTTTTTATGGTAGATATTGCAGTACCAAGAGATATTGAACCCGAGGTAGAGTCACTTTCTGATGTGTATCTATACACCGTGGATGATTTACAAGAGGTCGTTCAAGACAATCTTCGTGCCAGAACAGACGCCGCAGATGTGGCTCAAGAGATTATTAGTCAAGAGGTAGAGAGCTGGTCTAAACAACATCGAGCATTGGCTGCTGTAGATACTATCCGCGCCTTCAGAACCAGTATTGAGTTGATTCGTGACACCGAGATTGATAAAGCAGTGATTGCGTTGAAACAAGGTAAAGACGCTATTGATGTGATGAATAGCTTGGCACGAAACTTGACCAACAAACTGTTGCACAAACCAACGACACAGCTTAAGAAAGCCAGCGAGGAGGGGCGTGACGATGCTATCGTGGTAACTAAAGAATTGTTTGACTTAACCAAAAACAAGCATTAGCAGCGCTCTGCTAATATGTGAATTCGTCAATAAATTAGGCTCTAAAACTCTATGAAAGCATCAATTTTAGTTAAGCTAGATGTACTAGCTGAGCGCTACGAAGAAGTGGGGGCTCTACTCAGCGATGCTGAAGTCATTAGCGATCAAAACCAATTTAGAACACTTTCGAAGGAGTACGCTGAGCTTGAGCCTGTGGTAAATGCTTATGGCAGTTTTCAACAAACTAGGACCAATATAGAGGATGCTAAATTGCTTCTGAAAGATAGCGATGCTGATATGCGTGCCATGGCTAATGAAGAGGTTACTGAAGGTGAAAAACAGTTGGTACTGGTGGAATTAGATTTGCAGCGCTTGTTACTGCCGAAAGACCCTAATGATAGTAAGAATGTTTTCTTAGAAATTCGTGCTGGCACTGGGGGCGATGAAGCCGCTATATTTTCTGGAGATTTGTTTCGTATGTATAGCAAATTTGCCGAATCAAAGCGCTGGCGACTAGAAATAATGAGCGAGAATCAGGGCGATCATGGTGGCTTTAAGGAAATTATTGTCCGTATTGTGGGTCAAGGAGTCTATTCAAAACTGAAGTTTGAGTCTGGGGCCCATCGTGTCCAGCGGGTTCCTGATACAGAGTCTCAGGGTAGAATTCATACATCGGCTTGCACCGTGGCGGTAATGGCTGAGGCTGATGAAAAAGATGCTATTGAGATAAATAAAGGCGATCTTCGTGTGGATACTTTTAGAGCCTCAGGTTCAGGCGGTCAACATGTTAATAAAACAGATTCAGCTATTCGTCTAACTCATTTACCTACGGGGCTTGTGGTGGAATGTCAAGACGAACGTTCTCAACATAAAAATAGAGCAAAAGCGATGGCGGTGCTCCAAGCCAGATTAACCTCTGCCCAGGATGATGCTGCAGCTAAAGAGCAGTCAGATCAGCGCAAAAGTTTGGTAGGTAGTGGCGATCGTTCAGAACGTATCCGAACCTATAATTTTCCCCAAGGGAGAGTTACCGACCACCGAATTAACTTAACGCTTTATAAATTAGCAGAAATCATGGAAGGTTCGCTGACTGAGGTTATTGAGCCCTTAGTTAATGAATTTCAAGCAGATCAGCTTGCTCAGTTGTCAGAGTAGCACAGTGGGTGATGATGGAATCTGTTGCAACGTTATTAGCGCGCGGTGAGTTACTTCTGCAGGTAAGTGATTCAGCTGCCTTGGATACAGAGTTGTTACTTGCCTATACTCTTGATATTGATCGCACTTGGTTAAAAACCTGGCCGAATCACCAACCTGTTACGGAGCAAATTGCTACTTTTGAGCAGTTACTATTGCGGCGCCTTAACGGTGAACCCATCGCCTTTATCATTGGCACTCAAGGATTTTGGACTCTCAATTTAAAAGTTTCGCCTCAGACATTGATCCCAAGGCCAGAAACTGAGCTCTTAGTAGAAACGGCACTAAAAATTTGGAAGCCTGCTAATTGCCGGGCTTTGGATCTTGGTACTGGGTCAGGGGCAATTGCTCTAGCCTTAGCATCAGAACGCCCAGGTTGGCAGCTCACCGCTGTTGATTCCATAGATGGAGCAGTGCAACTGGCTGAGATAAATCGTCAGAACTGCCAGCTGGATAATGTAGCAATCTATCAAAGTGACTGGTTCAAGCAGATACCCAAAACAGATGGAGAATCAAAATATCATCTAATTATCAGTAATCCCCCCTATATTGAGGTGGGAGATCCCCACTTAAAACAAGGAGATGTACGTTTTGAGCCTGAATCTGCACTAGTGTCTGGGCTTGATGGATTGCATGATTTGAAGCATATCATACACAGCGCCACAGACTATTTGGAACCTACCGGTTGGCTTCTGGTTGAGCATGGCTACCAACAAGGTGTAGATGTGCGCGGTCTGTTTTTAGCAGCAGGCTTTACAAGTGTGCAAACGGAAGTAGATTTAAATTTCCTTGATAGGGTTACTCTAGGGTGTTTGCCTTAGATTGACGTACTAGTTGAATGTGCGTTTTTGAAACCACATTCCAGCGTGTGATTAAGCAGACCGCAGCAATAAATGCCGCGATAATAGTGCCAATCCAGAAACCGTATACGCCCAAAGGCTCACCCCAAATGTCGGTGAGAGCCAAAGTGTAAGCTATAGGGAAAGCCACTATCCAAAAAGCAATGACCTGAATAACTAAAGGTATTCTTGTGTCTTTATAACCCCTTAGGGCTCCACTACAGGCCATTTGTAGGCAATCAACAGCTCCCAAAGCAGCGGCAAATAGAAATAAGTTAGCCGCCAGTAGCTGCACTGACGCGTTGTTACTAAATAAATGTGCTATGTCATGACGAAATATAATTTTTGCGGCACCTACTACTAGAGCTAGTAAAAAGACTAGCTTAAAACCAACTAAGCATAACTTTCGAGCCTCCAGAGGGTTGCCACTGCCTTGAGAGTGAGCAACTTTAATAGTCAAGGCTTGAGCAATACCAAGAGGTATCATAAATGCTAGAGAATCAATGTTAATAGCAATAGCATGAGCACCAACAATCTCTGCCCCTAAATGAGCAATCATAAAAGGAATAATGGCAAAAAAACTAAATTCTGCAGTAATATTGAGTGCGATGGGAATTCCTAACCGCAGTATTTCAACAAGGCTTGCTAGGCGTGGCCCTGAGAAATCTTTGTACAAACCAATGGTTTTCAATGTTTTTGAACGATGGGCGTATATCGCCATGCAGCTCAGTAAAAAGCTCATTACTATTACAGTTGCCCAGGCAGCGCCCTCACCACCCATGGCGGGCAGTCCAAAGTGACCAAAAACCAACGCATAATCTAATATCCCGTTGAGAAAAAACGCTACGCTATTAAAGATTAATACTGGGCGTGTGTCTCCCATTCCCTCAAATGTTGTGCGAAAAGCAAAAAAAGCCGGAAACATAAAGCCAGTTATCACAAAGGGGTAAAGATAGTTTTTGGCTATTTGGTAGACATTTTCAGTCACCTCCAAATAAGCTAGCGCCCTAATACCGCTCAGGACCGCACCGACAACTACTATGCCAATAGGTAAGGCTAACCAGATTATTTGTTGAAATTGAAAACGCACACTAAGAAGCGCTTGAGCACCCCAATGATTGCCAATAATTGGGCTATTAGCGATCATAATACCAATCACTATAAGATTTATCATTGACCAAATACTACCGCCTAATTGCAGTGCAGCAAGGGTATCTGCATTTACCTGCCCAGCAACGTAGATATCGGTTACGGTCATTCCCACAACCGCGATCTGTCCAATGATAAGTGGCCCAGCAAGACGCATGATGGCACGAACATCGTCAGAGAAATTTGAGCTTTTTGCCGGCACTAAAGCCGACGCTGACCTTGGTAAAAATGGCATAGGTAAGTATTCGCAACATGACCCTGCATTTTCCACGAACAATTCGATTAAAGATAGCGTTAATTTAAGCGCTGAACTGCGTCTAAAAAGACTATTTTACCTTAAGGTTGCCATATATATTCTTTTGCGCATAAAATCAGCAATTCTGCTATAGTCGCTTTTAAACGCTGCTAGCACAATGGTTTAGGAGTAGTAAACCCTTTTTTATTAACTAACTTATGTGATCACTTTGACTGAAAAAACCACAGAGACATCATTAAAAAACAACAGCAAAGTTGTACCCAGTGATGGGCAAAAAAGACCAGCTTCTGGGCGTAGGCGCCGCAATAATAGGCCTTGGACTATTGAGAGATTCAAGGTTGAACCTCAAGAAGGGAGGTTTAGATTCCATGATTTTACCTTGCCGCCGGTGCTCATGCGTGGCATTCAGGATGCAGGATTCGAATATTGTACGCCGATTCAGGCGGCATCACTACCTTACACCCTTAATGGTCATGACATTGTCGGTAAGGCGCAAACTGGCACAGGTAAAACTGCGGCTTTCTTGATTAATATTATCACTGATTTAATTAACCATCCTGTGGACGGGGAGCGCTTTTTGGGTGAAGCCAGAAGCCTTATTTTAGCGCCGACTCGTGAGCTTGCTATTCAAATTGGTGCTGATGCGGCCGTGCTTTTAAAACACACAAAATTAAAAGTTCATACCTTGGTGGGGGGTATGGATTATGGCAAGCAATTACAAGGATTACAGAAGCAGCACTGTGACATTCTAGTTGGCACTCCCGGTAGGCTACTGGATTTTGCTAACAACCGAGATATTTATCTTGATCAGGTCGAAGTGCTGGTAATCGATGAAGCTGATCGTATGTTGGATATGGGCTTTATTCCCCAGGTACGCCGACTGGTCAACTTAACACCGAAACGAGAAGACAGACAAACACTGCTGTTTTCGGCTACGTTCACACCCGAAGTGTTACGTTTATCTGAAACCTGGACAGATAAGCCAGCCACTATTGAAATTGGTGCTGAACGAGTTGCCACAGACACCGTGGAGCAACAAATATTGATTACCACAGCCAGTGAAAAATTCACGCTACTGAATAATATATTGTTGAGTGACAATGTTGATAGTGTCATGGTGTTTGCTAACCGCCGTGATATTTGTCGTACTCTTTATGAAAAGCTCAGAAAGCAAGGATTTAAAGTGGGTGTGTTGTCAGGAGATGTTCCTCAGACACGCAGAATGAAGACATTGGACGCATTTAAATCAGGTGCATTAAAAGTGATGGTAGCAACTGATGTCGCCGGGAGAGGAATTCATGTTGATGGTGTTAGTCATGTGGTCAACTATACTTTGCCAGAGGAACCCGAAGACTATGTTCATCGGATTGGCCGTACCGGTAGGGCCGGGCAAACAGGGATTTCCATTAGTTTTGCCTGTGAAGATGACGCATTTCTTTTAGAGCCTATCGAAAAACTGCTAGATATGAAGTTGCCCTGTACTATGCCGGAAGATCGGCTTATACAGCCTGTGGTTGACAGCAAGGAATTGCAGAAGAATGGACCTGTGCATGGCTCAAAAACGAAAGAACCTCCTAAAGCAGAAGACCCTAAAGCAGAAGAACTTAAAGCATAATCTTCAAACAGGTTTGGTCTTAATCAATAGTACGATGTTGCCGGCACCATAAGAGACTGCCGGCAACGACCGATGCTGGCAACATCACTAGATTAACTACCGGTATAGCTGAAACTATCATGGAGGCAAAGCCGAAACCCAGTGTACTTGTGCGTTTTTCCTTTAGTTTCAATCGCAAAGCGGTAAAGGTTATACCTTCGCTGTCTGCTGCATAATCCAAATATTGTAATCCTAGACACCAAGCAGTCCAACAGGCCGCTGTAATTGGTGCAAGTAGATTGACCGCCGGTATAAAACCCAGTAGCAATGTTAATAAACCTATGCCAAGTGTTCTAGGTATGAAGTAGCATATCACTTGTAATTCTCGTACAACGCTTTTGCCTGCAGTGGCAAAAACACTATTGGACGTTGCAGTGTGTATTTTTAGCGTATTGCACTGGCTAGCGTTGATCTCTGTTGCAATTACACGTTGTGCGATCACGCCATAAAATGGAGAGCCAATCAGATTGGCTAAAAGAGTAAAAGTAAAGGCATAAATAGCGAAAGCCAATAGTATAAATAGGGCCCATATAAGCCATGTTAACCATGCTAGCCATTGCGGAATATCAGAGGTAACACCAGTTATCCAATTCCCTACCCATTGGGCTATAAAGCCGGTGACTAAAGTGAATAACAAAATATTTATTATCAAAGGCACAATTACCAACCAGCGAATATCCGGATCTTTTAATCTCCCTAGCCCTTCCAGCAAAAGAGAGGGCCCGCTAGTGGTTGCTAAAAATGTTGGCTGACGATTGATTATATTCTCCTACTGACTAATATTAGGAGTATAGGGCACGGACTCTAATTATCAACTTTTTGAAGTTAGGGGTCTAAAATACATTTAGGATGTCCGCGCAAGGGGATGGTGCCCAGACCTGGAATCG
>DNBN01000082.1:0-2159 GCA_003491845.1 Porticoccaceae bacterium
ACGCCGATTGAGCTCGGGCAACGCTGAAGGCAGGACGCGGATGCCTGCTCTATGGGCGATAGTGTCCTGGCTCTTGGTTCCCGGTCCATGGGCCCGGGCAATATGGTGCGGTAACCCTTGGGCAGATTTTCTGTAGCGAAATGGGGAGTTTTTTGTCATCCAGACAGGCTATGAAGTTGCCCTGCCCAATTCAGGCATGTTAAATCTGACAGTGTCAAAGATTATTTACTGCTTATAATTTTTTTACAAAATCGTACATTACTACCGGCTTATCGTGTATAGTTAGCGCAGGCCCCTACTGGCTTTGGAGACCCATTATGACGACCCGTGAACACCGCAAAATAGTGCAACAAGCCAAATCCAATGGTATTGGCTCTGGATATATGTCTGGTTTTGGCAACGCTCATGAGACGGAGGCCCTTGAAGGTGCTTTGCCTCAAGGTCGCAACAGCCCGCAAAAATGTGATTATGGCCTTTATGCAGAACAGTTATCCGGGACCGCATTTACGAAACATCCGCCCGAACGCACATGGTGTTACCGCATTCGCCCATCAGTTAAACACTCGACCCGATATACAAAGATCGAAATGCCATATTGGAAAACTGCGCCCTGCATCAATCACGATGTAATCAGTTTGGGTCAATATCGCTGGGGCCCGATCGAGTTGTCAGACACGCCACTGACCTGGGTGACTGGCATGCGCACGATAACAACAGCAGGTGACGTAAATACGCAAATAGGCATGGCGACACATGTCTATCTTGTGACAGAAAGCATGTTAGACGATTATTTTTATTCTGCCGACAGCGAACTGTTGGTGGTCCCCCAGCAAGGTCGTATACGGTTCCATACGGAACTGGGGATTATTGATCTAGAACCTAAGGAAATTGCCATCATACCGCGGGGCCTAGTTTACCGCGTTGAATTAATTGACGGACCAGCTCGGGGTTTTGTGTGCGAAAACTATGGTGAGAAGTTCGAGCTGCCTGCGCGCGGCCCTATTGGAGCGAATTGCCTTGCAAATCCACGGGATTTCAAAGTGCCAATAGCTGCGTTTGAAGATCACGAGGTCCCTTCAACTGTAACGATCAAATGGTGCGGGCAGTTTCATGTGACCGAGATTGCCCAAAGCCCATTGGATGTGGTGGCATGGCACGGCAACTACGCCCCTTATAAATATGATTTGCGCAACTATTGCCCCGTGGGATCAGTGTTATTTGACCACCCTGACCCTTCAATTTTTACCGTACTCACCGCACCATCTGGCAGTCCAGGAACTGCCAATATTGATTTTGTTCTGTTTCGGGAGCGTTGGATGGTTGCTGAAGATACCTTCCGCCCGCCATGGTATCACAAAAACATCATGTCGGAGCTTATGGGCAACATTTACGGCGTTTATGATGCCAAGCCCGAGGGTTTTGTGCCCGGCGGAATAAGCCTGCATAATATGATGCTGCCGCATGGGCCAGATCGGGATGCTTTCGAAGGCGCATCCAATAGCACCCTCAAAGCCGAGAAGCTGGAAAACACAATGTCCTTTATGTTTGAAACGCGTTTTCCGCAGCATCTCACACCCTTTGCAGCCAAAGAGGCCCCACTGCAAGAAAACTACGTAGATTGTTGGAGCACCCTCAAAAAACACTTTAATGGAACGCCTGGGCGCAAATAACATCACGTCATAGAGCGAAGGCTTGACACCCAGCCTCGCCAAAAAATAGCGTGAATTGTCCGCCTGATGGACGTTAAGTGGAGAATTGGTTCTAAGGATATTCTTCGCTAGGTAGTTTAAACCTAGTTCAGGGAAGGTAACCAAAATGCCGATTAAATCTTTAGGGTATCTTGGAGTTAGGTCTAACAATGTAGATGATTGGAAGTATTTTGCTGGCAAGGTACTTGCCATGCAGCTTGCTGACCATGGTGGACGCCAACTTTCTTTTCGCATGGATGACTTAGTACAACGTTTGGTTGTATCTGATGAGCCTGGTGAAACGTTGGCCTTTATTGGCTGGGAAGTATCACAAAAATCTGACCTCCAATATTTTGCTGCCAAATTAGATGATGCGGGACATAAAGTAACAGAAGGGGGTAGTGAGCTAGCTGACCGTCGCTTTGTAGCAGACTTAATTGTGTGCAGTGATCCTGCTGGAAATCGAATTGA
>DNBN01000082.1:2506-3157 GCA_003491845.1 Porticoccaceae bacterium
CACGCAGTTTTGCATGTTCCAGACGCAACAGCTCTTTTGCCGTTCTATTGCGATATATTAGGTTTTGCTGTCAGTGATTATGGGCTGGATCCGGTGCCTCTTTACTTTTTTCATGTCAATGGCCGGCACCACAGTTTTGCTATAGTTGGCTCAGGTAAGTCCGGGTTTCACCACTTCATGGTGGAGTATGAAAACCTTGATGACATGGGACAAGGTTATGATCTGGCAAGTCAACAAAAGGATGGCATCGCCTATACGTTGGGACGCCATACAAATGATCATATCACTAGTTTCTATGCGAACAGTCCGTCAGGCTTTTTTGTAGAAAATGGTTGGGGTGGGAGATTGATTGATCCTGTGACTTGGGAACCTCATGAGACCAAGGTAGGCCCCAGTTTCTGGGGTCATGATCGACTTTATTTGCCAGAAGAAGAGCGAAGGTCTTTTGTTGATATGCGGTTGAAGGCTGCTGCGGATGGATTGCGTTCGCCACCCATGGTGGATTGCCCATGGCTTTATGAACTACGTGGGCGTGGTTGATGAACGAGGCCAGAACTCAGCTTTTTGATGTCGCCATTGTTGGTTATGGGCCGACTGGCGCAACTCTAGCAAATTTGCTTGCACAGTGTGACCTAAGTGTAGTTGTCATTG
>DNBN01000039.1:0-16383 GCA_003491845.1 Porticoccaceae bacterium
AGACAGAAAGACCATTTGCGGTTTTCACTTTTTAATAAATCGGGCCAGCAGGCCCACTTAGACGGTTATATTACCGAGGACATAAACCATGCCAAATTATAAGGTTCCGCTTAAGGATCTAATGTTTTTGTTTGATGATGTATTTGACATGCAAACGTTATACAAGCAAGTCGAGGGAGGAGATCAGGCAACTCCCGATATGATCGAAGCTATTTTTACTGAGGGAGCCAAATTTAGTGAGAATGAATTGGCGCCACTTTATCAGTCAGGTGATGAGGGCTGCAGTTGGGACGATGGAGTGGTAACAACTCCAGCGGGCTTCAAGGCTGCTTATGACAAATATATCGAAGCTGGGTGGACGTCTCTAACTGGCAGTGAAAAGATGGGAGGTCAACAACTACCATCGTCTGTAGGTTTGGCGGTAACAGAAATGATAACTTCTGCAAATTGGGCTTGGGCAATGTATCCGGGTTTGAGTGAAGGCGCCATTGCTACGTTGGAAGATCACGGAACAGAAGAACAGAAGCAGACCTACTTAACAAAACTCATTAGTGGCGTATGGAGTGGCACAATGTGCCTGACAGAACCACATTGTGGAACTGACTTAGGGCAAATGAAAACCAAGGCTCTGCCCAATGATGACGGCAGTTATAGTGTTCATGGAACAAAAATATTCATTAGTGCAGGTGAGCACGACTTGACCGAAAACATTGTTCATATTGTACTCGCAAAATTGCCTGATGCGCCAAAAGGCACGAAAGGTCTTTCACTGTTTATTATTCCCAAATTTCTCCCTGCAGAAGATGGTTCTGCTGGCGAAAGAAATGGTGTCAAGTGCGGCTCTATTGAACATAAAATGGGAATACATGGTAATGGTACTGCTGTGCTTAATTTTGATGGCGCTAAGAGTTTTCTTATCGGCGAGCCACACAATGGTCTAAACGCAATGTTTACCTACATGAACGTAGCTCGTATTGGTACTGCAAGCCAGGGCGTATCTGCGGCTGATCGGTCTTACCAAGGCGCATCTGCCTATGCACGGGAACGTTTGGCAATGCGGTCGATATCTGGTGTTAAGAACCCTGATGGACCGGCAGATGCTATTGTTGAGCACCCAGATGTTCGCCGTATGTTACTCACTCAACGAGCGATTGCTGAGGGTGGGAGAGCTATGGTTACCTACGCGTCTCAATTTGCGGATGTCTATCGAGGAGGAAAGACACAAGATGCCAAAGCGATAGCCGAAGGAAGGCTTGGATTTTGTACACCAATTTTAAAGGGCTTCATCACTGAACTGGGTGTTGAGGCGGCGAACCATGGTGTACAAGTTTTTGGCGGGCACGGATATATCAAGGAATGGGGGATGGAGCAGATTCTCCGGGATAGCCGTATTGCCACTTTATATGAAGGCACAACGGGTATTCAGGCACTAGATCTTTTGGGACGTAAAGTACTATTTGATCGATTTAGCCAACTTAATGTATTTACTGGTGAGATGCTGTCTTTTGCTCGCGGATGTATGCCTTGGAATGCTGCGGGCAAGAGTAAAGTGGTTCGTCAACAAGCATGGAAAGTTGCTAAGTTGGCTATCCGTTGGCGGTTACTGGCGCTCAAGTTGGGTGCTGGCGCAAAGAAGAATCCAGATTCTGTGGGAGCTGGGTCTGTTGATTTCTTAATGTTCTCAGGTTATGCCTATATGGCCTATATGTTTGCTCGGATGAGCTCGATAGCTAGCTTACAACTGTCTCAAGGGATTGGTGATGAGAAATTCCTTCAAGAGAAACTTCACACTGCAACATTTTTCTTCGAACGTTTATTGCCTAGAGCAGATGTTCATGAAAAAACCGTAAAAGCTGATGTGGCGAGTCTTATGGGCATGCCGACTGAGTACTTTGATGCTAGCTAATGAATCTATTGTAGAATGTTATCGCGTCTAATATTTATTAGTGATTGTAAGGCGGCAGACCAAGGTATTTATAGCTAATAGATGTACACCCAAGAAGGGGCGTTATGATGGGAAGGTCATAGCGTCTTTTTTTATATCTGAAAAGGGTAGAGCCCAACAACAGCTGTGGCAAGTAGGGCCCATCCTATTATGGTATAAAATTTTGTTGTATCTTGTTTGATAAGTTGTTCATGCATCCGTTGCCCCACCAGATGTCCAATACCTGCAAAAGGTAGGAGCCACAGAGCGACCAAAAGATTTAGACTTACTCCTGCCCAAACAAAGGCTGCTAGCTTAATACTCACTAGCACCGACCAAAGTACGAATAGGGTATGACGAAACGCTGAAATCTCAATATGGCGCAAAGCTACTGCGATTATCAGTGGACCACCAAGTAACGAGGTGCCGCTGACATAGGCGCCAATGATCAAGAAAACAATATCTAAAGTGCGACTATTGCTCTGCAATGGACGGCCCGTGATATAGGTGATGGAGTAGCCTGCTATCATCAAAAAAATAATGCTGTTCATGATGTTTGCTGGAAGAACTATAAGCCCTATCACGCCAGTAATTTTAGGAGCCAGCATGATCAAGAGGGCAAAACGGACAAAAGACCAGCTCACTCTGGGCGGGTTTAACTGAGAGCTGTCGATCCCGTGATGATTTTGATAGTGGCTTTGTAAGAATGTTATCGAGGCGAAAAATAGTAAGTGTAGGGAAATGATAGGTAAAAAGAACAGGGGATCATTATGAATTAATAGCAAAAA
The DNA here is from genome assembly GCA_003491845.1 of Porticoccaceae bacterium. Classification (GTDB taxonomy): domain Bacteria; phylum Pseudomonadota; class Gammaproteobacteria; order Pseudomonadales; family Porticoccaceae; genus HTCC2207. The sequence goes on from DNBN01000039.1 coordinate 2,713, forward strand.
GGGTATCGTGAACAACGCGCCACCAAAGCCAAGTCCTGAGCGAACAAAACCGCTCCATATAAATACTAAGGCAATTAGCGCATATTGAAGTGCGCTAAACTCCATTAGTTGCTGCCGCCGAGGTCTTTATTTACATATCCATCGGCAATTTCCTTTGCTGTTGCTTTACGGATAGCAACGATTTCCACATGGAAAGTAAGTATCTTGCCAGCAAGAGTGTGATTCATGTCGACATCTACATTGAACTTACCACATTTAACAATAGAGCCTGGTTTTACGCCATTGCTGGTATTAACGTGAATCTTTTTCCCTACAATCAGACTACCTTCGTGTGCTAAATATTTAATTGGAATACGCTGAATGTTATTGATATTTCGCAACCCATAGGCATCTGATGGCATCAGTGTGAAGGACAATTTTTGCCCAATTTCAGCCTTGGCGACAGCTTGCTCAAACCCGTTTACCATATGTCCGCGGCCATGTAGGTAAACCATTGGTTCTGACATATCGTATGTAGATGCGAAGAGTTCATTATTTGAGCCAACGAGGGTATAGTGGAGCGAGATAACGTGGTGATTTTTTACCTGCATTGTCAGATCCTTTTGTGCGGCGGCCATGATACATCAAGACTTACTGAGGGCAACACCTTGGCCTTTTTACTAACAGCGTTAGGTACCCTGAAGTCCTATCCATGAATAATTCAGATGAAAATGATCAAGCTACTCTTTTTGGTGACCTGTTGGGTGATGACGTTGAGCCATTGTTAGGCAAAGGCTCAACGCACTTGGTCAAGCCCGTACAAATAACCCCAGGAGTGTTGGAACGGCGCAAAGCGGCACAAAAAGACGTCAGCATAGATGCGAATGACCTTGATACAGGCACTTTTATAGCGCCTGTAGATCCCTTGGCGTACTTGGAATATCAGCGGCCAGGCGTTCAACATGGTGTATATAAAAACCTAAGAATGGGGAAATATGAAATTCAATCGCGCCTTGACTTACACAGGCACACGGTCGAGCAAGCACGTGTTGCTCTGTTTAGGTTTGTTGAAGATTGCCATAAACATAGCGTTCGTTGTGCATTAATTACTCATGGTAAGGGTGAAGGTCGTCAAGAGCCTGCCAAATTAAAAAGTTGTGTCAATCATTGGTTGCGACAGTTTGATCAAGTGCTGGCTTTTCACAGTGCGCAAAAACAACATGGTGGAGTTGGTTCGACCTATATACTGATCAAAAAAGACAGTTCTGCACGGCAGAGGACTGGAGAGAAGATAGATCAAGCTCGTCGTATAAAACGTTGAGCTAAGCTACTCTAACAGTAAACTAGTAAAAACCCAGTGCACAAGAAGGGGAGGGGCAAGTGGCTAGACTATATGCTTTATTGATGTTGGCAGTGTTCTCTGTGGCACATGCAGATGAGCAGGCTGACGCTTTAGAGACGCACAATTTTAACGTTTTACTTAATGATCGTCCGGTAGGATGGCACAGATTTACAGTTCAGGAAAAAGGTGACCAACTCCATGTTACATCTAGGGCGAGTATGGACTTCACTGTGTTACTGGTTAAATCTGTAAAATACCGTCATTCGGCTAATGAGATATGGGAAAATGGATGCTTGACCTCGTTTGACAGCGAGACTATTCGCAATGGCAAAAATTTTGCTGTGAACGGTGGGATGATCAATGGTGCTTTTAGGGTTGTGCGTGAGGACGCCGAAGAGTTTTTAGGTACCTGCGTGAAGAGTTTTCCTTATTGGAAGCCAGAGTGGCTAGCGTCAGAGTACTTGTTGAACGTTGAAACAGGAAAGTACATAGCGGTATCGATAGCAAGTACTACAGATCCTACTACAGGGGCAGACCATAAAATTCTTGGATTACCAAAGACTCAAATTGATCTTCATTATGATGGTTCAGGCCTTTGGCAGTCCCTAGAGTCAAAAATAAAAGTTGCCGGAACCTTGGTTTATAAACGCGTCAACGACTCAACAGGAGAATAATATGCAGGTTAAGCGAATGTTTTTGCTCATCTCACTGGTGCTACTGGCAGCCGCTTGTTCAACACACAAGCCCATGCCGGCTGTAGACTATGTGGACATAGATCGCTTTATGGGAGATTGGTATGTAATTGCCAATATCCCTACATTTATAGAAAAAGATGCCTTCAATCCTGTGGAAACCTATGAGCGTGATCCTGATGGAACTATTGCTACCACCTTTACATTTAATCAGGGCAGTCTAGATGGTCCAGTAAAGGTCTATCAACCAAGAGGCTATATAAAAGATACCGTCAGCAATGCGGTTTGGGGTATGCAGTTTGTGTGGCCGATAAAGGCTGACTACAGAATTGTGTACCTAGATGAGAATTATCAGCAGACTATTATCGGCAGAAATAGCCGCGATTATGTTTGGGTTATGGCGCGTTCTCCGAATATTAGTGATGCGGACTACACTGCCTTAGTGTCTCGTGTAAATGCTCTTGGATATGACCTTGGAGAACTAAAAAAAGCAGTACACTTGTTGCCCAAAGCACTCATCCAAAGATCAACAAAGTTACCTCAAATTAGTTACTCTGCAATCACGCTTGGGTCAGTTGACGAGGTAAATATTTATGGCGGTAAACTTAACGTCGCTTCAAATGGCAGTCTGATTGGGCAGCAGAGTCTCAGTCAAGATCAGCGACGCCAGTTAAAGGATATATTAAATAATCTCGATTTGACTTCCATAGAGACCCTAGAAATCCCCTCGAAAAGGCATCAGTTCGATGGTGCCAAGCTAGCTACTTTGGTTATAAAATCTGGTGGCATCAGTTATTCTAGCCGCACCTTTGATGATGACAATCCACCCAGTGAACTTCGCGCACTGGTTACTTTTCTTCAGGCACAGCAGACCGATCACAGGCTAGAGCTTATGGCCCCATAATTTCCGCACTATGATTTGCTGATTTCACCAATCAGCCCTTATACTACTCTAACTAGCCGCAGTGAGTAGAATAATGTCGATACGCAAACATGAGTTAGAGTCTAATAAATTACAAAAGCGGCTTCGGCGTAATGTCGGCAAGGCGATTGCTGACTACCGTATGATAGAGGAAGGTGACCGTATTATGGTATGTCTTTCTGGTGGCAAAGATTCCTATGCTATGTTAGATATTTTAATGAATTTACAAAAGAACGCGCCGATCCATTTCGACTTGATAGCGGTAAATTTAGATCAAAAACAGCCAGGATTTCCCGAACAGGTTTTACCTGGTTATCTTGATGAGCTGGGGATCGAGTATCATATTCTAGAGAAAGATACTTACAGTATTGTAAAGAGTAAAATTCCTGAAGGTAAAACGTACTGTAGTCTTTGTTCAAGACTTCGCAGGGGCACTTTGTATGGTTTTGCTGAACAAATAGGTGCAACAAAGGTTGCTCTTGGGCATCATCGAGATGATATTGTTGAAACATTGTTTCTCAATATGTTTTATCAAGGTAGGCTCAAAGCCATGCCACCAAAACTTTTGTCTGATGATAAGCGTAATATACTCATCCGGCCTCTGGCCTACTGCAAAGAGGCGGATCTAGCTGCGCTTGCTGAGTTAAAAAGATTTCCAATTATTCCCTGCAACTTGTGCGGATCTCAAGCGGGACTTCAACGCAACGCGGTCAAGGACATGCTGGCTGCTTGGGAGCGGCAATTCCCAGGCAGAATTGATGCTATTTTTGGTGCGATCAAAAATGTATCGCCTTCGCAGTTAGCGGACACTCAATTATTTGACTTTGCAAGTCTTGGTGAGACTGAGACTGAGGCTGAAATAGAAGTAGAGGGCATAGCTGAGGTGGAATCTTACATACATGCTATTAACGTTTAGATGTGCTTTTTTATGCCATACGCAGTATTAACCACCAGTAAATTCAGCATAACTAACTTTTAAGTCTGATATTTACGGCTTATTAGTAACATATAGTGCTTGACATAGGCCACTATGGAGTCAAAGAAAACAGGAGTTTGTATGTCCAATTTACCCATGTCCACAACAATGGCTTTTTTACTTTATGTTGCCATAGTCCTTGCCATTGGCTTCTACGCATATCTGCGAACAAAAAATGCAACAGACTACTTTCTTGGTGGGCGCAATCTATCACCCACTGTATCAGCTATTAGTGCTGGTGCCTCAGATATGAGCGGTTGGGTACTTCTAGGGTTGCCAGGTTATGCTTATGTTGCTGGCATGGAATCAGCGTGGATATCATTTGGACTGGTGATTGGTGTTGCCATTAATTGGCTTTTGGTGGCCAAGAGACTGCGAATTTATAGTGCTTTGCTAGATGATGCGGTTACCTTGCCAACCTATATTCAGCGGCGCTTTGCAGACAATACACCTTGGTTGAAGGCTATCGCCAGCCTCAGTATTTTACTGTTTTTTTTGTTTTATGTCGCCTCAGGCTTAATTGCAGGAGGCAAACTATTTAATGAAGTATTCGGTTTTGACTATCATGTTGCCGTATTTGTCAGTGTTGGACTGATTCTTTTTTACACTCTCTTCGGTGGCTTTTTAGCGGTTTCATGGACTGATGTTTTTCAGGGATTGTTAATGTTGTTAGCACTAATTTGTGTGCCTGTTTTAGTAATGTCTGATATGGGTGGTCTTGGTGTAATGGTATCGGTTGTTGATCAAAAAAATCCAGAGCTGTTGAACATATTCACTGATGTCGAAGGGAACGCCTTAGGATGGGTAGCAATTGTCAGCGCCCTAGGGTGGGGGCTTGGATACTTTGGACAACCGCATATATTGGCTCGCTTTATGGCTATACGATCGCCAAAAGATACTGCAAGTGCAGCTAGTATAGGGGTTGCCTGGGCTCTAATATGCTATTTATTAGCTATTATGGTGGGGCTAAGTGGTATAGCTTTTTTACCAGAAACCTTGCCTGATTCAGAGAAAGTATTTATTGCATTAACTAGTTTAATTTTTCATCCGCTAGTTGCTGGTGTCTTATTAGCAGCCATTTTGGCGGCAATAATGAGTACTGTTGACTCTCAGTTGTTGGTCTGCTCGTCTTCCTTGGCTGAGGACTTGTATCCTCTGGTGACCAAGCGGGAGTTGACGCCTAAACAACGTTTAGATATTGGCCGCGTAGCAGTGGTTATTTTGGCATTGTTGGCCACTACATTAGCCATGCAGCCCGATAGTAAAGTATTGGATGTAGTCTCCTATGCTTGGGCTGGCTTGGGGGCTTCAGTTGGTCCTGCAGTCGCAGTAAGTCTATATTGGCGCAAAATGACCGCGCGTGGGGCACTTGCTGGTATTACCGTCGGTGGTTTGACAGTAATTATATGGTCACAGTTAGAGGGTGGGTGGTTCGATATCTATTCTTTGGTGCCTGGATTTGCCTTATCGATTCTAGCGATAATGATAGTCTCTGCAGTGGATAAGACCAAAAGATCTCACTCTGCGGACGCCTGTTTTGACAAGATGATAGATCGATTAAGCGAATAGTTTTGTAGGCTGACGGTGTATTGCTAGCCTACATTTTTTCCATTACCTCGATTCCCAAAAGGTCTAGTCCACACGCTAAAGTGTTTGCGCTAAGAGAACATAGCACTAGGCGACTGTGTTGAGTAGACTTAGGGACCTCAGTTTTCAGTACCGGACAGTATTCATAAAAAGTCATGAAAGCACTAGCTAGCTCATACAGATAGCTACAGAGAGTATGCGGATAACAGTCGATAGCGACTTGACTGACCACCTCTTCAAACTGTAGGAGCTTTAGTGCCAAACTTTTTTCTTGTTTTTCAGTAATACAAATATTTGATTGTATATCCGTAATGTCAAGATTAGCTTTCCGAAAGATACTTACAATACGCGTATAAGCGTATTGTAAGTAGGGTGCCGTATTGCCTTCAAATGACAGCATTGCGTCCCAGTCAAAAACATAATCATTAGTTCTAGTAATACTTAGATCAGCATATTTCACTGCACCGATGCCCACTTTGGTAGCAATATTTGTTATTTGCTCTTGATCTAAATCAGCATTTTTTTGTTTGATTAAAGCTTCAGCGCGCTGCACGGCCTCTTTTAACAGGTCGGTAAGTTTCACAGTGCCGCCAGTTCTGGTTTTGAAGGGCCGTCCATCCGGACCCATCATGGTGCCAAAGGAGTGGTGCTCAAGACTTACGCCTTGAGTCACATACTGTGCTTTGCGCCCGGTAATAAAGACCTGCTTCATGTGCAGTGATTGACGAGCATCGATGAAGTAAAGAATACGATCAGCATTTAAGGTATTAGCACGATGGCGTAGAGCCGCTAAATCAGTAGTTGCATAGAGAAAACCACCGCCAGATTTTTGTATGATCATAGGCGATGGGTTACCGTTCTTGTCCGCAAGTTCCGGTAAAAACACCACTTTGGCGCCATCTGAATCTACTGCAATTTTTTGATCCATAAGATCTTTAACGATCACATCCAAATCGTTGTTATAGGCACTTTCAGGTTTTACATGGTCAGCATTTAATCCCACGTTTAGCTGCTGGTAAATCTCAAGACTATGGGCAATAGACACCTTAATAAATTTTTGCCACAAATCTCTGCAATAGGCATCACCTGATTGCAGTTTAACTACATATTCCCGCGCTTTGGTGGCAAATTTGGGATCATCATCAAAGTGCTTTTTTGATTGTTGGTAAAATACCTCAAGATCATTTAGTGCAAGCTCTGCATTGTCATCATCTAAGTACAGCTCTAACTCGGCAATTAGCATACCAAACTGGGTTCCCCAGTCACCCATGTGATTTTGGCGTATGACGTTGTGGCCCTGATATTCCAAAATGCGCGCTAAGGTGTCTCCAATAATGGTTGTTCTGATATGGCCAACATGCATTTCTTTTGCAAGGTTGGGCGATGAATAGTCGATAACGATATTTTGTTGCTTATCAGCAGTAACTTTTTGTTTTTCCACTGTGCTAAGACATTCAGATAAAAAGTTATTGCTAAGATGAATGTTAATGAAACCTGGCCCGGCTATCTCTAGTGTTTCAGCGATTCCTTCAAGATCTACTTTTTGTATTATCTGTGCAGCGATGTTCCGCGGATTCTTGCCCATTCGTTTGGCTGCCGCCATGGCGCCATTGGCCTGATAGTCACCAAACTGTGGTTTGCCGCTAAGAGCCAGCATTGGGTTGCAGTCACTAGGTATACCTAATGCAATCATTGCTGTGGAAAATCGTTCAGTTAGAAGCATCTTTAATTGCATTGTTGGCTATTTCCTTGGCTCTTGGGTAAGTCTGGTCGTGAATTGTATGTTTCCTGCCGCACAAAGCAAAGCGCAACTTGCAAAACCTTGTATATTGATATAAATTTTTATTGAAGTTTGTAATTTTTGCTTAGGTGAAACCTTAACTAGCTATGCTTAGGACGTTATATCTATGGAAGTAACACTTATCCATCAAGGACTGGACCTTATGTTATTTGGCATGGGCACTGTTTTTGGTTTTCTCGCTTTATTGGTGGGTATTACGCGCATTATGTCTACCGCCGTAAATTATTTTACTATTGCACCTGAGTTGAGTATTTCTGCACAGCCACCAGCTGTGTCAACGAATGCATCGGTGGATCCCAAAATTATTGCAGCCATTCAGCTAGCGATAAATGAGCATAGAGGTCGATAAGTTAAACAGGGCTATCTTTTTCAGTAACGTCACACACAACACTAATGTCATTAATTGCTTGGATTCATATTTATGTCGGCTAAAAAATCTGCGTTAGGTATTACAGAAGTTGTCCTTAGGGACGCCCATCAATCACTTTTTGCAACGCGTATGCGAATCGATGACATGTTACCGATTGCTGCAAAGTTGGACCAGGTGGGCTATTGGTCAATGGAGTCGTGGGGAGGTGCAACATTTGATGCTTGTATCCGCTTTTTGGGCGAGGATCCTTGGGATCGTATCCGTGAAATAAAGAAAGTCATGCCCAATACCCCACAACAGATGCTTTTTCGTGGTCAAAATATTTTAGGCTATCGGCATTATGCCGACGATGTGGTGACAAAATTTGTTGAACGAGCAGCGGTCAATGGCATCGATGTTTTCCGTGTTTTCGACGCTATGAATGATATGCGCAATCTAGAGACGGCCTTGCGAGCGGTAAAACAAGTTGGGAAGCATGCTCAAGGCACTATTTCTTACACCGTTAGTCCAGTGCATACAATGGATCTGTGGCTGGAACAGGCTCGGCAGATAGAAGATGCTGGTGCTGATTCTATCTGTATTAAAGATATGGCAGGTCTGTTAACTCCCTATGTTGGTTATGCGTTAGTGACTAAGTTGAAAAAAGCTGTATCTATACCTATCCAGCTACACGCACATGCGACCACAGGTTTGTCAACCTCAACAATTATGAAGTGTGTGGAAGCTGGTATTGATAATGTTGATACAGCGATTTCATCGATGTCCATGACGTATGGTCATTCAGCGACTGAATCAGTTGTGTCTATTTTCAAAGACTCCGATCGAGATACCGGATTGGATATTGTCAAATTGGAGGAAATTGCTGCTTACTTTAGAACTGTGCGTAAAAAGTATAGTAATTTCGAGGGCTCTCTTAAAGGAGTGGATTCACGCATTTTAGTGGCTCAAGTGCCTGGCGGTATGCTTACAAATATGGAGGGGCAGCTGCGTGAGCAGGGCGCCGAGGATCGTTTAGATGAAGTTCTCTTAGAAATCCCTAAGGTTCGAGAAGATCTTGGCTTTATTCCGCTGGTAACCCCCACTTCGCAGATAGTAGGGACTCAGTCGGTCCTCAATGTACTTACCGGAGAGCGTTATAAATCCATTACTAAAGAAACTGCCGGTGTGCTGCGAGGAGAGTACGGCGCCGCGCCATCCCCAGTTAACAAAGACTTGCAATCCCGAGTCTTAGGTGTGGGAGAGGAAGCCATTACTTGTCGTCCAGCGGACAACATTGAGCCAGAATTAGAATCCTTGGAAAAGGAATTGCTAGGATTGGCTGCAGAGTCTGGATTTCAGCTCAAGTCTGGAGATAATCAAATTGATGATGTTCTCACCTATGCCTTATTTCCTCAGGTGGGGCTCAAGTTTCTAGCGCATAAAAATGATCCTTCGCAATTTGAGCCTGTGCCAACGGGTAAGTCGTCGAGTGTTGTAAATGATCAGGGTGAAGAAGTTTATAGTGTTCAAGTGGAAGGCAAAGCCTACACCGTTACGGTTGCTAGTGGCGGTGATATTAATGGTATCGCTGCTTTGGGATCGCTCTTGGGTGATACAGTGCAGTCGACTCCTCCAGCGAAGGAGGGTGTGCCAGTCAATGCGCCGCTTGCCGGTAATGTGGTAAAGGTTTTAGTTCAGCCTGGGCAGGCGGTTACTGAGGGTGAAGCAGTTATTGTTTTAGAGGCCATGAAAATGGAAACCTCTATTAGTGCTCCAACTACCGGAACTATCGTTGAGGTCAAGGTACAGGCTGGTGACAGCTGCACAGTAGGTGATATCTTGGTAACCCTAGCCTAGAAGGGGCATACGCAAAATGGAAAATTTGATGAGTTTGTGGGCTAATTCTGGACTTGCCCAAATAGAGCAGGGCCAGGTCATTATGATGGCTGTAGGCTTGGGATTGTTGTTTCTTGCCATCAATAAAGGTTTTGAGCCGCTGCTACTTGTGCCTATTGGCTTCGGTACCATTCTAGCTAATATTCCGGGCGCGGGCTTTGATGCAGTGCCTGTCTATGATCAATTGGGTAATATGCAGAGTCCTGGTGGGCTTCTTTACTACATCTATCACGTGGGCATAGAAACCGGGCTGTTTCCTCTGGTGATCTTCATGGGTGTTGGGGCTATGACAGATTTTGGCCCTCTATTGGCCAACCCAAAGACCTTGCTTTTAGGTGCGGCCGCCCAGGTGGGTATTTTTAGCACTGTGCTCGGTGCTGTTACTCTTAGTTATTTTGGAATCCTAGATTTTAGTATTCAGGATGCTGCCTCCATTGGGATTATCGGTGGTGCCGATGGACCTACGGCTATTTTTGTAACCAGTAAGCTTTCACCTGACTTGTTAGGTGCAGTAGCGGTGGCAGCGTACTCATACATGGCATTGGTGCCTATTATTCAGCCACCAATTATGCGCGCTCTGACAACGCCTCAGGAACGTGCCATTGAAATGGTCCAATTGCGGGTAGTGTCCAAGTCAGAGCGGATTATTTTTCCGCTAACGCTGTTGGTGCTTGTAGCTATGTTATTGCCCGATGCAGCGCCATTACTTGGTATGTTCTGTTTTGGTAATTTAATGCGCGAGTGTGGTGTGGTTAATCGTCTTACTGATACTACTCAAAATGCGTTGATCAACATAGTTACCATCTTTTTAGGTTTAGGTGTGGGATCCAAAATGAGCGCTGAAAAGTTCCTGAATGTTGAGACTATGGGGATTTTGGCTCTGGGAGCCATCGCTTTTTGTATTGGTACCGCGTCTGGTGTTTTGATGGCAAAGCTTATGAACTCTTTGTCACGTCAAAAAGTAAATCCGCTTATTGGTGCAGCTGGTGTTTCTGCAGTGCCTATGGCCGCGCGAGTGGCAAACAAGGTTGGCCTTGAGGCTAACCCTCATAATTTTTTACTGATGCATGCCATGGGGCCAAACGTGGCTGGCGTCATAGGGTCAGCTGTTGCTGCTGGTGTTATGATCACGTTGGTTGGGAATATGTAAACAATGGGACCTGTCCAACACGCTATTGCAGTGAAGCTACAATCTTTTTTTGGCGAGGATTACGTTAGTATTAGTGATGAAAGTCATATGCATTCGGGCCCTCCAGATACAGAGAGTCACTTTAACGTTGTAGTTGTTAGCGACCAATTTGATGATCTTAGATTAGTGCGAAGACATCAACTAATTTATGGACTTTTGTCAAAAGAGTTGGCTGGACCTGTACATGCATTGGCACTTCATACATATACTCTCAAAGAGTGGCGCGCCAAAGCTAAGACGACGCCAGAGTCACCTAATTGCTTAGGCGCAAGTTAGCCCTTTAACCACTGTTGCAAGCTCAAATCGGGCTGATTTTAGATCACAGAAACCTTTTTTTTTGTGTTTTTCGTTACCTTCGCCAATTCATCGCATATATACCCCTATTCACCGAATTGCTATGGAGCTTGCCGGCGTGGACGCAGAGAATCAATATGTTGATATTCTTTTCAGTTTGCGCTGGATAAATAATTATAAACTTCGTAGGGGGAGTTATGCGTTCGCAATCATCCGTAAGCTATTTGGGCTGGTTCCAATCTTTTTTTCAAATTAATCATTTTGGGTCAGTTTTAGCACTGTCGTTCACTCTGTTTTTATCAGCCTGTGGTGGCGGTGGAAGTAGCGTTACTGAAAATGATCTACCTGAACCAGGTCCGGATGGCGTTGCGCCAACATTAACGAGCGTGGCGCTTTTGCAGTCACAAGAGCGAGACTCAAGCAGTGATGGTGTTGCTAAGCTTGGTCAGTCGATTAAGGTCGATTTCACTTCCTCAGAAGCTATTATGCTCCCAGAAGTTACAATTAATGGCGTGGCTGCTGAAGTGGTAGGCAAGATTAATACTTGGTCAGCCTCAAGAGAAATGACTGAGTCCGATGTTGATGGTTATGTCACGTTTAATATTTCGTTCGTTGATGTTTCTGGCGTCAGTGCGGAGTCCGATGTTTCTGAGACGACCGACGGCAGTAGAGTACAGTACTGTGCAGAGGGATGTGTTGATCCAGTTGAAGATCCGCTTGTGGGTGAATGGATGCTTGATGGTGCTGGAGCGGCTGGCGTTGGTCCCGTTGCCGGTAGCATGGAATGGTGGTCGGCGGATGAAGCTGTGGTAGCAGATCGCGCCTGTTGGTTTGATGATATCTTTTTGTTCTCAAAAGACGGTACGTTTAATAATATTCAAGGGGACGAAACTTGGGTAGAAGCTTGGCAGGGTGGCACTGACAGCTGTGGCGCGCCCGTAGCACCGCATGACGGAAGCGCTTCTGCAAGTTGGGCTTGGGATGAAGATGCTGGTACGTTGACGATAGATGGAAAAGGTGCGCATCTTGGTTTAGCTAAGGCCGTTAATGGTGAAGAATTGTCTTCATCAGCGTCTGCCCCTGAATCAGTTACATACCAGATTCTTACGTTGACAGCTGATGGTACCAGCCTAACGGTAACCGTTGAAACGGCCCCTGGAGTATGGTGGACATTTAACTTAGCGAAAAAGCCAGTATCCCCCTTTGTAGGAAATTGGAAGCTTGATGGTGCAGGTGCAGCTGGTGTCGGTCCTGTTGCTGGTAGCATGGAGTGGTGGTCAGCTGATGAAAGTGTCGTCGCAGATCGAGCTTGCTGGTTCGATGATGTATTTTCTTTCGGTTCTGACGGGACGTTTAATAATATTCAAGGTGATGAAACATGGGTTGAAGCATGGCAAGGTGGTTCTGACTCCTGTGCCGCGCCAGTAGCGCCGCATGATGGTAGTGCTGACGCTACATTTACTCATGATGAGACTGCCGGAACTCTAACCATTACAGGAAAAGGAGCCCATCTTGGTCTCGCTAAGGCGGTTAATGGCGAGGAACTAAGCTCATCTGCGTCAGCTCCAGACTCAATTACTTACGATATCCTAACTCTTACTGCTGATGGAATGAATCTTACCGTCACGGTTGAGACTGCTCCAGGAGTTTGGTGGACGTTTAATCTAGCCAAAGTGCCGCCTTCACCTCTAGCTGGAAATTGGAAGCTTGATGGTGCCGGGTCAGCTGGTGTTGGACCGGTAGCTGGCAGTATGGAGTGGTGGTCAGCTGATGCAACGGTTGTTGCCGATCGTGCCTGTTGGTTTGATGACAGATTTAGCTTCGGTGAAGACGGTTCATTCACCAACATCCTTGGTGATGAGACTTGGGTTGAGGCATGGCAGGGTGGAGCAGATGGATGCGGTACACCTGTTGCTCCTCACGACGGTTCTGCGCCCGCTAGCTTTTATTATGATGAAGCGGCAGGTCAGTTAACCCTAACTGGAAAGGGAGCTCATTTAGGCTTGCCCAAGGCGGTAAATGGACAAGAACTGAGTTCTTCCAGTTCGGCTCCTGATTCAGTGACGTATGATGTGTTAACGCTATCAGCTGATGGCAGTTATATGTCAGTCACGGTTGAGACCGCGCCTGGTGTCTGGTGGTCATTTAATCTCGCTAAAGTACCTGTGTCCGCGTTAGCAGGCTCTTGGGCTCTAGATGGTGAGGGAGCAGCTGGAGTGGGCCCCACAGAGGGGAGTATGGAATGGTGGTCCGCAGATGCTTCCGTTGTTGCTGATCGCGCTTGTTGGTTTGACGATGCATTTGTATTTGGTGATGATGGTTCTTTCTCCAATGTAATGGGTGATGAAACTTGGGTAGAAGCATGGCAGGGAGGCGCAGATTCTTGCGCGACTCCAGTAGCGCCTCATGATGGAAGCAGCGTAGGTAGCTTCAGCTATGACGAAACTGCAGGTACGATCACAATTGATGGAAGGGGCCTATATTTAGGTTTACCCAAGGCGGTAAATGGATCGGAACTGTCGTCTTCTGAGTCAGCTCCAGACTCTATTGTTTATAATGTTCTAACAGCAACCTCTGATGGAAAATATTTGACAGTCTCTGTCGAAGCTGCACCGGGTGTATGGTGGACATTTAATCTGGCAAA
>DNBN01000039.1:16673-24658 GCA_003491845.1 Porticoccaceae bacterium
ACCCGAACCCGAACCCGAACCAGTGAGCGAGCTTGGTACAGGAACAGACAATGTTCTTAATGTTGGTGAGGTAATCGATTTCAACTCAACCGTAGCTGATTATGGTCTAAATAGTTTTGGTAACAACTCGCACTCGGTTGTTGCCGATCCGACGGATGCTTCTAATACAGTTGTCGCTGTTATCAAAGGCAATGAAACATGGGCGGGCACCACAGTAGCAAGAGGTTCTGTTGTCTATCCTCTCACTGCTACTGAAACTGGTATGACCGTGCGTGTTTGGTCCCTTGAAGCTGGAATTACAGTGAGATTGAAGCTTGAGGAATCAACCGATGATAGCCACTCGGTCGAAACAGATGCAGTTACCAGCCTCGCGGGAGAATGGGAAACGCTTACCTTTGACTTCAGCAAGCATGCTGAGGGCACTGCGGCCATGGATCCAAGCTATGTTTATGATACTTTGTCCATCTTTTTAAACTATGGTTCAGCAGGTTCGGCTGAAACTTACTATTTCGATGACATCAAGTTCATAGGAGCTATTCCAGCTCCAGCACCAGATGCAGGCTCTGAATTGGTCTCAAATGGTGATTTCCAAACAGGTATAACTGGTTGGGAAGGCGGAGCTGCGGTTGCGAATAACCTGACTTCTTATTTTGCTGTTGCTGAAACGACGTCTGGTGAAGTGTACGAAGTTAATCTAAGCCAGACGATGACGTTGGTTCCTGATACCGAATATACCGTTTCATTCTCGGCTAAGTCTTCAATAGAGCGAACGATGATTGCCGGGCTTGGTTTGTATCATGATCCCTGGACAAATGTAGGAGAAGACGTATCTCTCACAACTGAGTGGCAGACCTATGAATTGGTTCAGGTCACTACAAAAGATGGTGCAGGTTTTGGTGATGAGGAAAGTCGAATTCTATTTGATATGGGTGGATCACAAGGTGGTCAGGTGTGGATTGATAACGTAAGTGTTACCAATACAGACGGAGAGGAGCTAGTGAAAAATGGAGATTTCCAGTCCGGTATAACCGATTGGGAAGGTGGTGCTGCAGTTGCTGATAATTTGACGTCTTACTTTGCTGTTACTGAGACCGTCTCTGGTGAGGTTTATGAAGTCAATCTCAGTCAAACTATGACGTTGGTGCCGGATACTGAATATACAGTAATCTTCTCAGCGAAGTCTTCAATAGATCGGACAATGATTGCAGGGCTTGGTCTATACCATGATCCCTGGACCAATGTTGGCGAAGATGTCTCTTTGACGACAGAGTGGCAGACCTATGAGTTAGTTCAAACTACCACGAAAGATGGTGTTGGCTTTGGTGATGCTGAGAGTCGTATACTTTTTGATATGGGAGGTTCTCAAGGTGGTCAGGTGTGGATCGATAATGTCAGTGTAAAGTAATCTAATGCTGAAAAAATGATAAAAAAGCCGGGTATTTCCCGGCTTTTTTATTTGTTTTCTATTGATAGTATAAACTTTTCAGTCTTGATAGGTTTGTCAATTCGCCGGGTCAAAACCTCCCCATTTAATTGCTCTACCGCTATATCACAAAGTGTCCAAAATGGCGGTCTACCGGGGTCGGCAATGATAATTCTATTTACGCCAACGGATAGGCTCAATTTAATAAAATCACAAAGTGGCTCGACAAGGTCATCCCAGAAACAGATATCAGCGCCAATTACGGTGTCATAGGGTTTTAGATCGGCAGCTGATAGACTGGCAAAATCGCCGAGCCGAAAAGTTACGTCTGTCTTGTTCTCTAACGCTTGTAGCTCTAAGAATGGTTCTACGGTGCTGTCAATATCTAGCGCGGTTACGTTGGCGGCATAATGTTTAGCAAGATAGATGCCAGTTAATCCCCAACCACAGCCTACCTCCAGAATGCTCGCCTCTACCTCTGGTGGATAAGTATTTAGATAGTCTATTAAAACGAAACTGGATCGCCATATTTTATTTCCATGAGCACTTTGCGGCGCGGAAACTCGTTTTAGTCTTCGTACTTCTGGATGACTCGCCTTCAGTGCTTTAGTGTTGTGACAGATAATAGTATGGTCGACATCCAATAGATTTTTTCGGTCATTTGTATTTTCATAGATGTTCATACTAAACGGTGCATTTTAGAATAGGTTCGTGACTTGACTAGATTAGAGTACAATACAACACAATAACTGATCAGCATAGTTTTATGGTATTTTTAATAACAACTTCAATCTACTTCATGGGTATTCCCTAATTAATGTTATGAGTAATGTTACTTTTTCTCCGTGGGCGAAAAGATTTGTCTCCGACACCAATGCGTTATTTTGGGCACTCCAGGTCTTAGGTTGGTTTGGGCTATCTCTGATTAGTTTTTTCAGTCTAACCCTTTGGTATGATCAGCAAACTCAGCTTACTTATGTTGGTCACACTCTCGTTCAGTCTTTATTAGGCATTTTGGTGTCTTGGCCGCTACGGCCGTTGTCACATAAGGTTTGGGAAATGTCTTTTTGGCGGCGCTTTAGTTGGTTATCACTCGGGATTTTTATCGCTTCTGGTGTGTGGGCTTTGCTTCGTATTACCACATTTATGGCGATGACAGGTGAAGAGGGCCTATGGCCTGATTTTGGAGGTTGGTTATTTGGTTCTATCTTGATATTTGTATCTTGGGCATCATTTTACCATGGTATAAAATACTATCAGTTACTGCAGTCTGAGCATTCAAGATTACTTATGATTGCAGCTTCTAACAAAGAGGAGCAACTAAAGAGGGCTCAAGCGGAAACGGTGGCTCGTGAAGCACAACTAAAAATGTTACGCTATCAACTAAACCCACATTTCTTGTTTAATACGCTCAATGCCATTTCCTCCTTGGTGCAAAGTCAGGACGAAAATAAAGCAAATTCAATGATTGTTCAATTAAGTCGTTTTCTTCGCTACTCCCTGGATAATGACCCTGTTGGTAGAGTTACGCTCAAGGAGGAAATTGATGCTCTTCAGCTATATCTTAGTATCGAAAAAACTCGATTTGGAGATCGCTTAGAGCTCGATTTTGATGTCGATCCGGATGCACAGGATATTCGAATTCCCAGTCTTATTTTACAACCGCTGGCCGAAAATGCCATAAAATATGCAATAGCGCCTATGGAGAATGGAGGAAAAATTAAAGTAAAGGCAAGTCAAAAAGGCGATTCATTATTAGTCGAATTATCCGATAGCGGGCCTGGATTAGAACTCTCAGATAAGGGCTCTCGTGGTGGCGTTGGGTTGCGCAATACTATTGATCGATTGCATGCTTCCTATGGCGATAGCTACAAATTTACTATTAAGCATCGAATGGGCGTAGGAACGACTGTATCAATGCAAGTGCCAAGTAATAATATTCAGTTAGCATCGATTGAGAGTTACTAACATATATAAGAGAGCTTTTGTAATATGAGTAAATTAAGAGTTTTAATAGTAGATGATGAGCCTTTAGCGCTTAGTTTTTTACGCTCTACACTTATTAAGCTAGATAGTATAGATCTTGTGGCAGAGGCTAAAAATGGCCGCGAAGCCATTGCCGCAGTTGCCAAGCTGCAGCCAGATTTAATGTTTTTAGATATTCAAATGCCAGGTATGAACGGATTTGAAGTTGTGCAGGCTTTACAAATTCAAAAGATGCCCATGGTGGTGTTTGTTACAGCATTTGACCAATTCGCTGCCGATGCCTTTGATATACATGCCGTAGATTATATTCTTAAACCTTTGGATGCAGAAAGAGTTTCGAGATCGGTTGAGCGAGCGTTGGCTAGACTTGCAGGTAATTCCAGTGATGTGACAAACGTAGGGTCTGTGGCATCTATTTCAGAACGCTTAGCAACTGATCAAAAGCAAGAGTCAGGTCGGGAAAGCTCTGATGGAATCAAACGAAAATTGCTAGTACGAGACTCAGGTGTTGTAAAAATTATTCCCTTTGATGATATTGATTGGGTAGATGCAGCTGGGGATTATATGTGTGTGCATGCAAATGGGGAGACGCACATTATTAGGATCACCTTGGGAGAGTTAATGGAAAAGCTAGATGCATCCTTGTTTGTACGCATTCATCGCTCAACAATTGTCAATATTGAACGAGTAGTGAGCATAACAGCGCTACCCAAAGGGGGTAGTCTTTTAGAACTCTCTGAAGGCACTACGCTTAAAGTAAGTCGGAATTATCGGGAGTCGGTACGCAATTTTTTCCAATAACGTCGAATGCTTGAGGTGGGTAATGACTAGGTTTTTCGACCTTTTTAACGCATAGAGTTACCCTATGGTCGCATGTGTGCTTCCAAGGTTAGCATTGTCATGAAACCATGCTGGTTAAGCATGTTGTAATTGATCTTGGTGTTGCAACACATGTACATTGGTTTATTTGAATAGTCCGTTTAAGGAATGTTATAAATGTTAATTAGGTCCCTGTTCGTTAAAAGGCTAGATCATTTTTCTACGTCTCTGTGTGTACTCCTTGTTACTCTGTTTTTTAGTCTTAGTCTTAGTCTTAGTGTTCGGGCTGTTGCCGACGCTCCCTCTGACAAGATTGTCGAAACAAGGGTTCAAAATATTCTAAAAACCATGACATTAGAGCAAAAAGTAGGGCAGATGGTTCAGGGTGAAATAAAACAAGTTTCGCCTGATGATGTTAGTCGATATTTTCTTGGATCAGTACTCAATGGTGGTGGTTCTTTCCCTTATCAGAATAAACAGGCAACAGCCAAAGACTGGCTAAAGTTGGCTGACGATTACTACAATGCTTCTATCGATAAATCAAAAGGTGGTGCCGGCATACCTATTTTTTGGGGAACAGATGCGGTCCATGGCCATAATAATATTATTGGTGCTACGTTATTTCCTCATAATATTGGGCTAGGTGCAGCCAATGCTCCGGAACTGATAAAAAAAATAGGTGCTATTACCGCCAGAGAGGTCACGGCAACGGGTGTTGAATGGGTATTTGCGCCTACGGTAGCAGTAGTCAAGGACAATCGTTGGGGACGAGCCTATGAGGGCTATAGCAGCGATAGAAAAATTATTGAAGCTTATGCCGGTCAAATGGTGGAAGGTTTACAGGGTGAATCAGGACAATTGTTTAATAACGATGCCAAGGTCATTGCAACAGCTAAGCATTTTGTTGGTGATGGCGGCACATTCCGAGGAATAGATCAGGGTGACACTATTATGGGCCTTGATGCTTTATTAAAGGAGCATGGTCAGGGCTATGCGCGGGCTATAGAGGCTGGTGTGCAGACCATCATGGCTTCCTTCAATAGTTGGAATGGTTTGAAGATCCATGGTGATAAGTTTTTATTGACGGATATTTTAAAAGATCAAATGGGATTCGACGGGGTTGTGGTCAGCGACTGGAATGGCGTTGGTCAAGTCAAAGGCTGTAATAATAAGAGCTGCCCAAAGGCTATAAATGCTGGTATAGATATAGTTATGGTGCCTGATGTTTGGAGAGAATTTTTACGCAATACAATAGCTCAAGTTAAAGATGGTCAAATTCCTATGGCCAGGATAGATGATGCAGTGAGCAGAATTTTACGCGTAAAAATTCGTGCAGGCTTGTTTGAAAAAGGTGCTCCCTCATCGCGGCAAGGTGCAGGCGATACTAACTTAATTGGCACAAATGCTCATCGTGAAGTCGCTCGAGAAGCAGTTCGAAAGTCTTTAGTGCTGTTTAAAAACAATGGTGATACTTTACCAATTAAGCCCAATCAACATGTTTTAATTACGGGAGATGGAGCCAATAACATTGGAAAGCAAAGTGGGGGTTGGACCATCTCTTGGCAAGGGACTGACAATATTAATAAAGATTTTCCAGGCGCCACGAGTATTTATGCTGGTCTTAAGCAAGCCATTGAATCCATTGGGGGCTCAGTCGAATTAAGTTCTGATGGTACCTGGATGAAGAGGCCTGATGTGGCCGTGGCAATATTTGGAGAGGACCCATATGCTGAAGGTCAGGGGGACATTCATGCGTTGTTGTACCGAAATGGCTCAACAGCGGATCTTGACCTAATTCGGTCGATTAGATCTGAAGATATCCCTGTGGTGAGTGTTGTCTTAACGGGTCGTCCACTCTGGATGAATGCTGAGATCAATAGTTCTAATGCTTTTGTAGTTGCCTGGCTACCCGGTAGTGAAGGTGCAGGCGTTGCCGATGTGCTGGTTGCCAAGCGCGATGGCAAACCAAATTATGATTTTACTGGGAGACTATCATTTGATTGGCCTAAAAGAGAAACCAATCTTATCGATGGACGTCTTGCTGTTGATGAGTATCTATTTGGTATTGGCGGTGGTCTTAGTTATGGTGATAAAGAAGTCCTAACCGCGACATTGAACGAGGAGGCTTCTTTAAGTGATAAATTAGCAGCTAATGTTATTTTTCGTGGCAGTACTCGAAGCCCTTGGAAAGCTTTTGTTGGCGATGTGAGTGACTGGCATCGAGCGGTTGAATCTGGTGAAGCCTCAACTGCCTATGGGGCATTAACGGTTGAGACTATAGATGGTATTGTTCAAGAGGACTCTCGCCAACTGCGTTGGTTGGGCGGTTATGAAAGTCAATTTTATTGGCAGGGTGAAGCGCCGGTAAATCTTAGTGACTTGGTGAAGGAAAATGGAGCTTTAATGGTTAACTTCAGAGTTGACAAACACCCAGAGGGTAGCGTTAACCAACGTATGGATTGCGGTTGGCCGTGCTCGGGAATTATTGATATGACTGAGTTTTTTCGTTCTATACCCGAAGGGCAGTGGTCACGAGTTGGCATAAGTTTGGCTTGTTTTGCAAAGATCGGTGTTGAGCTAAGCTCGGTAACCTCACCTCTGGTGCTAAGTTCAAAAGATCCCTTCGAGATTACCCTTAATGACGTTAGAATAATCGCCGACGCCCCTAAGGGTGTTTTATTGCCCTGTGACTAGTGGGTATTAGCCTTAGACGGTGAGATGAAAGCCTCCGTCCAGTAACAGCGTTTCTCCAGTGACTACGTTGGATAGCGTCATCAGATTCAAAATAGCTTCGGCCACTTGTTCTGCGGTAACTGCCAATTTTAGAGGCGTATTTTTTTCGATATTAGTGAGGGCTGAGTCGTAGTTTTCGTCTCCTAGTCCTTTTTTCAACCAATCACCCTGAACAAATCCAGGGCACACACAATTAACCCTGATTGGTCCCAGATTGCGTGCCATAGATAGCGTCATTGTATTTAGAGCACCTTTCGAGGCGGCGTAGGCAATACTGCTGCCAATACCTTTAATACCTGCAATGGACGAAACGTTGATTACACAGGGGTTGGCACTTTTAAGCAGATGAGGTTGGCAAAGTTTTACCATTTGAAATGGTCCAATGACATTTACGCTGTATATGTGTAGGAAGTCTGCGGCATCCAATGCATCAAGGTCACCATGGTTAAAGGCAAATTTTGTGGTGCCTGCGTTGTTGACAAGACAGTCAACCCGTCCCCATAGATCAACAGTTTGGGTGACGGTATCGATGCAGGCTTGATTGTTACTCACATCTGCAACTACCGCAATAGCATCCACACCTAGATCCTTGCATTGTTGTACTACTAGCAAAGCATCTTCTAAAGAGTTTGTGCAGGTTATACATACGTTCCACTCTTGGGAGGCTAAAAGCAGTGCAGTGGCCTTTCCGACCCCTCTGCTACCGCCGGTCACAATAGCGACAGGATTTTTTGTTGCCGACATAATAGATTACCTGTGGAAATAAAACGCTTGTATTTGCGTTATGTTGATCGCTATCGATCTGTCTAAAAATAACTAGGCGATCACTCTTATTTTTGTTATTTTGGATTGCCTGTCCATAATCAATATAACAACTTTAAAGACTTAAAGGAAAATTAAATATGTCTGAGGGAAGTATTTCAGGTATCTACATTGCTACCCAATCGGGCGGGCAAATGTCTGGTCATCGGAGTATTTCTGTCAAATCAGGAAAAGGTATCGAGGGCGACCGCTATTTTTCCAA
>DNBN01000039.1:24901-25321 GCA_003491845.1 Porticoccaceae bacterium
GGGCGACCGCTATTTTTCCAATACAGGTAAAAATCGTTCTAGCTACAAGGGTTTGCCAGATTTTGAAATTACTCTCATAGAGTCAGAGGTAATAACTGCGTTTAATCAACAAACTGGTTCAGATTTCCATGAGAGTGATTTTCGTCGTAACCTTATTACCACAGCCATAAGATTGAATGACTTGGTGGGTAAAGAGTTCACCGTTAATGGAATTAAGATGTATGGCGTTCGCCTCTGTGAGCCATGCGCGAGTTTGCAGCGGCGTTTGGCGACCCGGATTCTTCCTGATCTGATGGGAAAAGGTGGCCTTCGTGCGCAGATTAAGGGTAACGGAATTATTCATTTAGCAGATAAAATTTACTGATTAGTCTATTTCTTTTAGATCGAAAAACCACTCAGCTGTTGCTGTTGTTGCTGTGG
>DNBN01000039.1:25538-25764 GCA_003491845.1 Porticoccaceae bacterium
AGCTGTTGCTGTTGTTGCTGTGGCAATGAGATCTTTTGTTTCATCTCTACAGTTTGCAATACCTTCTATTACATACGGTAAATAGGCGGGTTGATTGAGTTTATTTTTTGGTATGCTTGGCATGTTGCGTGGTATTAAATAAGGAGCGTCCGTTTCAACCATTAAGCGGTTTAAGGGGATATTTTTGACAATTTTTTGTAAGTCGCTGCCTCGCCGTTCATCGCAT
>DNBN01000039.1:25985-33260 GCA_003491845.1 Porticoccaceae bacterium
GTTCATCGCATATCCAACCCGTAATGCCTATATAGAGGTCTAAATCGAGATAGTCAAAAAGGGCTTTTTTACTGCCTGTAAAACAATGAATCACTGCTCTTGGCAAATTATTTCTGCAGGCCTTGAGTATATCTAGTTGCCGCTGTGATGCGTCTCGTTCATGGAGAAATAACGGTTTTTGACAATCTATGGCTAGCTCAATTTGGCTTTCGAATGCTTTTTCTTGGCTCATTTTAGAGGAAAAGTTACGATTAAAATCGAGCCCTGTTTCGCCAATCGCTACTATAGATGGATGTTGTGATAACTCTCGCAGTGTAGAATAAGTTAGGTTGTCAAATGTACTTGCTTCATGAGGATGAACACCAGCTGTTGCATAAAGCATTGAGGGAAATTGTGCCTGATATTGGTCACATAAATCGATAACCGCCTGAGTCTCAGAAATCGAAGTTCCGGTGAGAATAAGCCTATTTACCTCTGCAGCTTGAGCATCAAGAAGTACTTGTTCAACGTTGTCTTTAAATCGTGGATTCGATAAATTAACGCCAATGTCAACTAACATGTGATTTTGCTCTTGAGAATGAGTGTCTAGTCTAACGTACTGTTATTTAATTCTGTATTGGTCACGCTGTTATCTGAAGCGGCGGATCAATCTGTTATGCGCACAGCAAGTACGTCGCAACTGGCACCATGTAAAACCGAATTACTCGTTGAACCAAAAATCAGTGATAATCCATGTCTTCCGTGAGATCCTACGACGATAAGATCTATATCATTACTGGCGGCCATGCCATGCATTTCTTGAGCAGGATGTCCTAAAATAACATGCTGATCCGCAGCCTCCACCTGAAGTTCAGTAGCATAGATCGCCAGCCGCTTTGTTGCTTGATCAGTTAACTGCTTTTGTACATCAGAAAGATCCACAGGAATATCCCCACCGTAGGTGAACGACAGGGGTTCTAGAATATGGCAAACAGATATTTTGGTGTTTGTATGGGTAAAAAGAAATTTTACTCGTTCAGTGACCTGATTAGATTCGGGCGATAGGTCTAGGCCGACAAGAATGTGCTTATATGCTGACATAATGGTGTACCTCTTAGGTTGTTTGCTAGTAGTATCGATATTTGACAAGGACAATACATCGACATTTATAGTCACTACAAGCATTAAGAGTAATCCTATATGAGCTGGTTGTTAATCATTTTCGTCATTTCGGTGGTGCTCTCCCCGTTGATGTGGTTTAAACAGTCTCCCCGTCAGCGACAGATTGGAGAGTTGCGCAGCAATGCGCTGCAATACAATCTTCAAGTGTCTTTGCATCGACGGCCTGATGCTCGAGATTCAGATACGCGACTAGATGCAGTTTGTTATCAAATGAGGTTTGATGGACATATCGCTCAAGAACCTTGGGTCATTCATCGCTATAGTACGCGTGGATGGGCTTCAAATTGGGGATCCTGGAACTGGTATGGTGCTGAAGCTAAGCCCTGTTGGCATTCAGTGCTGAAGGACATCTTAATAAATGTTCCCAAGGGTATAACTGCTATAATTGTGCAAAAGAACTCTGTAGGTATGATTTGGGATGAGGCGGGAAATGTAGATGAATTGCGACTTATTGCCGATTATTTGAGTCAATTAAAGGTCTGTGCGAAAAATAATTGTTGACCAAATGGGTACGTTACCAGTATATATGGCGTCTAACAGGGTTCGAGTTTCAAAAACCAAATAGAAAAGGCCCGTTTAGTCTGAAGATTTGGCGGCAAAAAAAGGAAAATCATCCCTCATGGGCAAATCGTTAGTTATTGTAGAATCACCGGCTAAGGCAAAAACCATCAATCGATATTTGGGTGATGATTTTATTGTGAAGTCCTCAGTTGGCCATATCCGAGATTTGCCTACGGGAGCTAATCGTACCCCGAGTGATCCGAAGGAACGTGCTAAGCAAGCCGCACTCACCAGAAAGATGTCTCCAGAGCAGAAAATTACTCATCGAGAGAAAAAGGCCAAAGCACAACTCGTTAATAGCATGGGAATTGATCCAGATAATAACTGGAAAGCTGAATATGCAACACTGCCGGGTAAAGAGAAGGTGGTTGCTGAGTTAAAGAAAATTGCTAAAACTGCTGACACTGTCTATCTGGCGACAGATATGGATAGAGAGGGTGAGGCCATAGCTTGGCATCTTACTCAGGTAATTGGTGGAGATAATAGCCGTTACAAACGCGTTGTGTTTAATGAAATTACTAAAAAAGCAATTCGTACGGCTTTTGAGTCACCAGGAAAGCTAAATACACATCGAGTTGATGCACAACAGGCTAGGCGATTTTTGGATCGTGTGGTTGGTTTCATGGTGTCACCACTGTTGTGGGAGAAAGTTGGAAGAGGGCTTTCTGCAGGCAGAGTACAGTCAGTAGCATTGCGTATGATCGTTGAACGCGAGCGTGAAATTCGAGCTTTTATTCCAGAGGAATATTGGACTGTTCAGGCTGATTTGGAGCACAAAAGTGGTGCTGATGAGACAAAGATTAGATTTGATGTCAAACGTGAAGATGGAAAAGCTTTTAGGCCAGAATCTAAAGAACTAGCTGATTTGGCCTTATCTGTTTTGCGTAAAGCAGATTACTCTGTTCTCAAGCGAGAGGATAAACCGACTAAATCTAAACCATCTGCGCCCTTTATTACCTCAACATTGCAGCAAGCTGCCAGCACTCGGTTAGGGTTTGGGGTTAAAAAAACCATGATGATGGCCCAGCGCCTATATGAAGGTGGTTATATTACCTATATGCGGACTGATAGTACCAATTTGAGTGATGATGCGGTGGCAAGTTGTCGAGAGTATGTTCAACTCCGTCATGGTGCCAAATATCTTCCAGCAGACCCTATTGTATATAGTAGCAAGTCCGGAGCACAGGATGCTCACGAAGCTATTAGACCATCAAATGTCGATGTTTTGCCTGGAAGTTTAGCTGACATGGAGGCCGATGCGCGCAAGCTCTATCAGCTCATTTGGCAACAGTTTGTAGCCTGTCAAATGACTAATGCTGAATTCACCTCTACCACCATTACTGTGGCGGCGGAAAACTATGAGTTAACCACCAAAGGTCGAGTAACTCGTTTTGATGGTTATTTGGCGGTTATGCCTCTGAATCGAAAAGCTGATGATGACATCGAACTACCTGATCTCAAAAAAGGAGATCTTATGGCGATGCTAGCCTTGGTGCCTCAGCAGCATTTCACCAAGCCTATTGCGCGGTTTTCTGAAGCTGCCCTAGTAAAAGAACTTGAGAAGCGCGGTATTGGAAGACCATCGACCTATGCTTCTATTATTTCCACGATACAAGACCGTGGGTATGTAAAAATAGAAAATAAACGCATCTTTGCTGAAAAGATTGGAGATATAGTTACAGACCGCTTAACTGAAAGTTTTAATGATCTGATGGACTATAGCTTCACCGCTACTATGGAAGAGCATCTAGATGAAATCGCCGCGGGTACGCTGAATTGGAAAACGTTATTAAATAGATTTTATAAAGACTTTAATCAACAAGTCTCCATAGCAAAAAGACTTGATGATGGTATGCGTCGTAATACGCCATCTGAGACAGAGATTAGCTGCACCCTTTGTGGGCGTCCTATGATGATAAGAACAGCAGGCACGGGTGTTTTTCTTAGTTGTTCAAGCTATGCGTTGCCACCTAAAGAGCGTTGTAAGCATACGGTAAATTTAACCGCCGGCGATGAAGCTGTTAATATTGATGAAGATGATGAAGCAGAATCAAAATCACTTCTTCAAAAGCATCGCTGCAGCCTTTGTAACACATCAATGGATAGTTATTTATTGGATGAGAAGCGCAAGCTCCATGTCTGTGGTAACAACCCGGATTGTAAAGGCCATGAGATAGAAATCGGCCAATACGTCATTAAAGGTTATGATGGTCCTGTGCTTGACTGCGATAAATGTGGAAGCGAAATGCAGCTTAAAACAGGTCGTTTTGGAAAATATTTTGGTTGTACAGGTGAGGTTAAAGCTGGTGAGCCATGTAAAAACACACGGAAATTACTACGCAACGGCGAAGCTGCACCTCCTAAGGTTGATCCAATTGTGATGGCTGATTTACGCTGTGTTAAAGTTGATGATCACTATGTTCTTAGAGATGGCGCATCTGGCCTGTTCCTTGCCGCTAGCCAATTTCCGCGGCATCGTGAGACGCGAGCGCCTACCGTTAAGGAGTTACTGCCCTACAAAGACCAAATTGACAGCAAATACCAGTTCTTGTTGCGCGCTCCAGCCTCTGATCCAGATGGAAATGACACGGTGATTCGTTATAGTAGAAAAACCAAAGAGCAATATGTGCGAAGTGAGACTGAAGGTAAACCTACGGGTTGGAGTGCCTTTTATACAAAAGGTAAGTGGCAGTCTCAAGAGAAGGGCTCGTAGGCCTAAGTTTGTACACGAAAAAAGTCAGTATTGATTTAGGTGTGCTGAATCTTTGTAGCAGTTAACAGATTCTCCTATCAATGATATACTTAAGCAACAAACAAGGAAATAGAAATGTCTTTTACTGAATACGAACTCGTTGTCCTCGACGATGGCGAAATTGCTTTACAACGTTCAGGCTCCGATGAACCCCTAGTCCGGATTAGCTTTTCGCCTTCGATTCTTGAGTATCTTGATGGAAGACACATTGATGTCGCCAAAAGCATGATGGATGCCGGCATCCAAACTGTTTTTGAAATGAGTGATGAAGGCAAACCAAGTAAGCTAGACAACGGCGAAGAACGACAGATACTGCATTAATTACCGCTCTACATGGCCACGCGCACCACACCAACAGCAAGTCCCTCGATGGCAAAGTCCTGGGCACGCAAATCAACTATTATGGGTGAATAATCTCGGTTTTCAGGCAGCAGTTGAATCTCGTGCTTGCTTTTAGTCCGCTTAAGCCTTTTCACCGTGACTTCACCATCCACTCTTGCCACTATAATTTGCTGGTTATCCGCGGTAGGTTGCTGGTGCACGGCTAGTAAGTCTCCGTCCATGATGCCTACGTTAACCATACTTTGGCCTTGAACACGTAAAAAATAATCTGCACTTGGATGAAAAGTGCTTGAAGGAACTTCTTGGTAATCCTCAATGTTCTGCTCAGCTAAGATAGGCTCTCCTGCAGCAACTCTGCCAACTATGGGGATACCAGCGTACTGATCAACGATCCTAATGCCACGAGAGGCGCCAGGTATCATTTCAATCACTCCTTTTCTCGCCAATGCTCTGAGATGGTCTTCCGCGGCATTTGGCGATTTAAAGCCAAGCCTTTTTGCTATTTCAGCTCTTGTAGGAGGGTAACCTGTCTCATCAAGCGAGTCTCTGATCAAGTCAAATATCTGTTGCTGTCTTGCTGTGAGTCTGTGCATTTTAAATCTCCGCAGTCTTTTACCTGTGATTATATACAGTATATGTAAATTCGCAAGTATTCTAAAATGTTACTGCTAGATGTTATGTTTTGATTCTAGTTTTTCTATCTAGAATAAATATCATATTTTTATGACGACGTCTTGATTGAAACTAATCCTTTTGGTTGGTGACATTCTGAGCTCTATAGGGATTAAAGGCTTTTTCTACTTTACAAAGTAGTACCCTATAAATGTAATTGATCTATTGATTGCCACTGTAATCAAGTGTTTATCAAGTGCAGTGGCCTAAGACATATGTTGTTGACGATGGTTTTTTCTGTGCTGATATCAATAATCACTGTATGATCGATCGTCGTTTTCTTTGTGATTACAAACCAGTACAGTTTTGGTTGTTGATTGCCCCAGGCCTAACAAGGACGGTAATGAGATGAATAGTACGATTGATCACGGTTATGGGCGATTAATGCTCGATGTGCAAGGGTACAGGTTAACTGCGGATGAAAAGATTACTTTGACCCATCCTCAAGTGGGCGGCGTTATATTATTTGCTCGTAATGTGGATAATATTAATCAAGTTATGGTCTTGATTTCTGAGATCAGAGCATGTGCAAGTAATGTGTTGATTGCCGTTGATCAAGAGGGTGGACGAGTTCAACGGTTTCAACAGGGTTTTACCCGACTCCCACCCATGCAAACTATTGGCGACTTGATTGCTGAAGACGAAGAATCAGGAGTGTCTATTGGCCGTGATTTGGGATGGTTAATGGCTTCAGAAGTCTTAGCCTGTGGAGTGGATATTAGTTTTGCTCCGGTTTTAGATATTGATCGTTTCACGAGCTCTATTATTGGCGATCGTGCTTTTTCTGAGCAACCTGACATTGTGATTAAGGCAGCAAGGGCCTTTATTGAAGGCATGCATGAAGCTGGTATGGCCGCTACGGGAAAGCATTTTCCTGGTCATGGTGGCATTGTTGCGGATAGTCACCTAGAGGCGCCTGTCGATCATCGAGATTGGGCCACGCTCAATGCACACGATGTGGTGCCTTTTCGTTCTTTAGCTGGAGAGTTGGACGGCGTTATGCCGGCCCACATTACATTCCCACAGGTAGATGCAATGTCAGTGGGGTTCTCTCGGTTTTGGTTGAATGATGTGCTGCGTAAAGATCTCGGCTTTAAGGGTGTAATTTTTAGTGATGATTTAAGCATGAAGGGTGCGGACGTGGTTGGGGGTTACGTTGAAAAGGCCCAGTATGCATTGAACGCTGGTTGCGACATGATATTGGTTTGTAATCATCCACAGGCGGCCCAAGAGGTACTCCGGTTTATGGACAGCAAAAACACTTCACTGAGCCCGAACATAAAAGCAATGAGAGCGTCTAAGACAGTTACATGGGAAAGCTTATTACTATCAAAGCGACGAGCAAGGACTATCCGAAGACTCGCAACTATGATGTAGTTGATTTAACATAGAAATTATTTTCATTGGTATGGTTCAATCCTCAAGGGGTTTAAAAAAGTGATAAGTGATTTTCAAAAGTGGTTAGTTGAGATGACTGGTGAAGATTTCGTTTGGGTCGCTCAGCTATTTATCATCGTGCTAGTGGCTCTGAGTTTAGGACATTTACTGCATAAAGTAATCGATCGTCTTGAATCGCGTACAGCTAAAACTAAAACCGTTTGGGATGATGCCTTTGTGGAGGCTTGTCGAAGACCGGCGGTATGGTTGGTTTGGATTATCGGTATTAATTTTGCAACTGGTGTGGCAGCATCTAAGATGAACTCTCCGGTGCTAGCACTGATTGAACCGGCCAATCGATTAGCGGTGATTTTTTTGGGGGCACTGTTTTTAAATAACTTTATCAAGCG
>DNBN01000039.1:33521-38891 GCA_003491845.1 Porticoccaceae bacterium
AATAACTTTATCAAGCGCGCTGAAAATAATTTAATTAATCCTGCTTTTATTTCAGACCCTGTTGACCCCACGACAGTGAGGGCGGTAGCGAAGCTGCTTCGAGCTTCTGTACTTATTACTGCGATTTTAATCTCCATGCAGTTATTTGGCTACAGCATTTCAGGACTGTTGGCCTTTGGCGGAATTGGTGGTATTGCTGTAGGTTTTGCTGCAAAAGATCTATTGGCCAATTTCTTTGGTGGACTAATGATTTATCTTGATCGCCCTTTTTCGGTTGGTGATTGGGTTAGGTCTCCGGACAAAGAAATCGAGGGCACTGTTGAGGATGTGGGCTGGAGGTTGACTAGAATACGCACTTTTGACAAACGCCCTTTGTATATTCCCAATGCTGTGTTTGCTAATATTTCTGTTGAGAATCCATCGCGAATGACCAATCGACGTATTTATGAAACTGTGGGTATTAGATATGCCGACATAGCCACAATGGAATCTATTATTTCTGAGGTTACTCAGATGCTGATACAGCACAAAGAGATTGATTCTGAACAAACCATGATCGTTAATTTCAACCGATTTTCTGCAAGTTCCCTAGACTTTTTTATCTACACTTTTACTAAAACTACCGACTGGGTGAAGTACCACAATATCAAACAGGATGTGTTGTTAAAGGTGGCAAAAGTGATTGATACTAATGGTGCCGAGATAGCTTTCAAAACCTCTACTATTCATATTGAGAAGAAGCCTGAGGCCCCTTTGATCAAGGAGTAAATGTTAGTGTTGAAAACCTATGGCGTCAGGCTAATCCTAGTGGTCACTTTGGTAGCGTTAACTGCATGTACCGGAGCGCCTGATGGTGTGCGAGCTGTAAAAGGTTTTAAAGTGGAATCTTATCTTGGTCAGTGGTATGAAATTGCACGGCTAGATCATTCTTTTGAGCGCAACATGACGGGTGTTACTGCATATTATTCCCTTCGTGATGATGGTGGTCTGACCGTACTTAACAGAGGTTTTAAAACTGACGTCCAATTGTGGAGTGAAGCTCAAGGAAAGGCATTTTTTGTTGGACAAAATGATACAGGTCATCTAAAGGTATCTTTTTTTGGGCCTTTCTATGGATCCTATATTATTTTTGACGTGGGTAGAGTAGAGGAGGATTATCAATATGCGTTTGTATCAGGCATGAATACAGACTACCTATGGTTGCTGTCTCGAACACCCACGGTCAGTAATAAATTACTTTCTGACTTTAAATTGCGCGCCGCAGAACGTGGCTTTGATACAACCCAATTAATTATTGTCGACCAGAGTATGCATCAAAAAAACCAATAATATTAATTGGTTTTAGCATCTATCCTTTGCTCGATCTCACCGTCCACTAACACGTCTGGAATGTTGATTGGCGTGGGTTGGTAGGGTTTTATCATCACTATAATACCAATTTCAGGGTGATCTAAGTAATATACCTTGTCTTCTTCAATACGTTTTTTTAGCTTGATAGGCCACACTTCGGCTACTGCGTATTCCTGCTCGTGATCTAGTAAATTTTGTTCTTCAGCAACAGGGTCAAAAGACTGCAACGTATAATTGTTACCAACGATATCGATAATTTGATTAGTATCAATGGGGCTTTTTATAGACTCAATTGCCCTCTGATTGAGAACGTTTTGCTGTTTTCTCTCTGGTTCACGTTCAGCATTCCAGTTATCTAAAACCATAGGATTACTATAATTGTCCGCTAAGGTTTCTTGATTTGGCGCGTTTTTATAAAGAATTCTCCACAATAATGGGCTATCTGTAGTTTTTATTAGGCTCGGCACCTTCGGTAGAGTAATAGCTTTAGTGTTGTTATTTTGCTCTTCAGTTGCAAACTTAATACGCCAGAGGTCTGATTGAAAATGTAGAAAACGAGATTTATAAAACCGCAAAGCCCCTTCAACTTCTGCACGATGATCCAGTTTATTACCGGCATTTATCAGTACCCAAGGTTCCTCTGTATCTTGTTGTGTAACAAAACGCCAAGCTTCATGAAAAATAACGTTTTGACCTCTGCGTCGCAATACCCGAGCACTATCATTGAGGTTTCTGGCCCTTACATCTAGCATTTCAAAAGGATTTTCATACTCAGGAGTATAGTCTTTCATTATTTCTTTAAGTGCCATTGCCTCAGCAGATATATGCTGTCCAGTCCCTATTGTAGCGGTATTATCAATAGAGCTATTACCTAGCACAGGGTCTTGCACCCTTACGGTAGGTATTACATTAATAGTGTTTAGAAGTTGATCTGTGTTCGCCTTACTTACCGCTGGCAAAAGAGCACCTTCAATAGCATTTTTACGTTGTTCATCCAGCGCGTTTGCATCAACCAGTTTTAGTAAAGAGTTTGGGAATTGTAAGTCATAGTGTTGAGGTGGACGTTCCTCATCAGACCGTTTTTTTTGCTCAAAGATAATAACTTCGACCTGTTGCCAATGATCAGGTGTTTCGAAAAATGACTGTGGCATCTGGTCTGATTCCTGTGCCGAAATTGGCACCAAAGCCAAAGCCAGAGCCGAAAATAGAATGGTCATACCCAGCGTTACACTGATTACCGGCATTTTTTGGGTGTCTAACATTTGCTGCCTATTTTCCCTTAGGTTTAAAAATTCCCAGTTTAAGTTGCCGGCAACAACGTAGCGAGAATGTTGTGAACCGAAGCGAAGCGATCCTTAGGATCATCCATGTCCATAGTGAAACTCAATTGGTCATTATTTTGCAAGCGGAAAATGTCGGGATTGGACTGCACCATTTTAATAATAGTAATGGGTTCTACAATAGTTTTTGGTGTGAATTGTAAGCGACCACCGTTTGGGCCTGCTTCAATTTTCTTGAGGCCCAAGCGTTCGCCAATCTGTTTGATCTCAGTAACTTCAAATAGCGTTTTGGCCGGCGTCGGTAATAACCCAAACCGATCGATCATCTCAACCTGAAGTTCATGTAAATCTCTGGTGGTTTGACAATCAGCTAAGCGTTTGTAAATAGTTAGACGCATATTAACATCGGGGAGATAATCATCAGGAATCAGTGCTGGAAGATGCATATTGACTTCGGTACCTTGTTCCAAAGCGGCTTGTAAATCAGGTTTGTCACCATTGCGGATGG
This sequence comes from Porticoccaceae bacterium, assembly GCA_003491845.1. Taxonomy (GTDB): domain Bacteria; phylum Pseudomonadota; class Gammaproteobacteria; order Pseudomonadales; family Porticoccaceae; genus HTCC2207. The sequence goes on from DNBN01000039.1 coordinate 36,660, forward strand.
CGGTTACCGCTCTCTCAAGCATTTCCATGTAGAGAGTAAATCCAATGGCCTGAATATGACCGCTTTGTTCTTCTCCAAGTAACTCTCCGGCGCCACGTATTTCCAGATCATTAGTAGCCAAAGTGAATCCTGCACCCAGTTGATCAGCTGCGGAGATTGCCTGCAGGCGCTTGGTAGCATCATTGGTTATCTTCTTTTCTTCGGGCAACATCAAGTATGCATAGGCCTGATGGTGTGATCGTCCGACACGGCCTCTTAGTTGATGGAGCTGAGCCAAACCAAATTTGTCCGCACGCTCAATAATAATAGTATTAGCACTGGGTATATCGATACCTGTTTCGATTATTGTTGTACAAACTAATACATTAAATCGTTGATGATAGAAGTCTGACATGACGCTCTCAAGCTTGCGTTCACGCATTTGACCATGAGCTATATTGATTCGCGCCTCGGGAACCAAAGTAGCTAATTCATCGGCAACGCGCTGAATACTTTTGACATCATTATGTAAAAAGTAAGCTTGTCCACCGCGCAAAATTTCGCGAAGTAAGGCTTCTCTAACGACTCTCGATTCTTGCTTGCGAACAAAAGTTTTTACCGACAGACGCTTTGCGGGAGGAGTGGCTATGATAGACAGGTCTCGAATACTGTGCATTGACATGTTTAGCGTTCGAGGTATGGGTGTAGCTGTCATGGCTAAAATATCTACTTCGCTGCGTAATGATTTAATCTTTTCTTTTTGCCTTACGCCAAACCGATGCTCTTCATCAATAATCATCAGACCAAGATCTTTGAACTGGATCTTGGCATGCAGTAATTTATGAGTACTTATTAATATATCAACTTTTCCTGACTCAACGTCTTGAATTGTCTTATCCTGTTGTTTTCCAGTGCTAAATCGTGATAATTCACCAATGGTAACAGGCCAATTAGAGAATCTATCTCGAAAATTTTCTAAATGCTGATGAGCAAGAAGGGTCGTGGGTACCAATATGACCACCTGCTTACCACTACTAACAACTGTAAAAGCTGCTCGCATTGCCACTTCAGTTTTGCCAAAGCCAACATCGCCACATACTAGCCTATCCATTGGCTGTGGACTCAATAAATCTTTTCGCACAGCATTTATAGCATCTTGTTGATCGGCAGTTTCTTCAAAGGCAAAGTCACTACTAAAGCTTAGGTAGTCCTGCTCATTTTGTTCGCAAGCAAACCCTCTTTTAGCGGCGCGACGAGAGTATATATCTAGAAGTTCTACGGCAGTATCGCGAACTTGTTTTGCCGCTTTTTGTTTAGCTTTGTCCCATCTGTCGCTACCAAGATGATTGAGGGGAGCTACAACCTGGTCGCCGCCGCCGAAGCGACTAATTAAATGGAGTGAGGACACAGGAACATATAACTTGGCATCTTTGGCATAGGTTAACATTAGAAATTCTTGTGATGTTCTATCAACCTCTAATGTGATCAATCCTTGATATCGGCCAACACCATGCTCAATATGAACAACAGGAGCATTGATTTTTAACTCCGCTAGACTCTTAAAAACATAATCTGGTGATTCGGATACCTTGGAGCGTCTGCGCCGCTGCATTACTTGTTGTCCGAACAGCTCTCCTTCAGTGATCAGGCATATATTGGCGCTGGGGCTAAATATGCCCTGATCCAAGGGGTGTACGATAATGCAATGGAGTTTTGTTGAAAGTAAAAAATCATCCCAGCTGGCTACTTCAAAAGGCGTTATTTCGATACTTTTCAGTAGTTCCAGTAATATCTCTTGTCGACCTGCGGACTCTGCGCAAAACAATACTCTTTTGGAGCCTCCCTGGTTTTTATTTTCGCCGATAAAAGCCGATAGCTTGGCCAAGGGTGATGTTTGTTTTGCATTAATAGAAACATCTGGAACTGGATAGATTTGCGGATCATTATTCTCTAAGTGACTTTTTGGATTTTCTAAGACGGTACGTCGAAATTGCTTGATATTGTGAAAGACGTGGTCCACGGGTAAAAACAACGCGTTGGGTTTGAGGATGGGGCGTTCTGGATCAATACAATATTCATCATAGCGATAATTAATGTCCCCCCAAAAATGCTCAGCGGCAGTTTCAATGCCGTCATCGGTAAACAATTGAGTATTGCTGGGTAAGTAATCAAACAGAGTCGCAGTTTGGTCAAAAAATAAACTCAAATAATACTCAATGCCCTGTGGTGTTATACCATCTTTTATGTCTCTAT
>DNBN01000148.1:0-4536 GCA_003491845.1 Porticoccaceae bacterium
GTTTTTATCATGCTCATTTTCTTTATTGTGACAGCCTCATTTGTAAATGAAGCTGGGCTTGGTGTGAGCCGTCCACCGGTATCCGACCAGCCACCACCACCTAATGCGAATACTAACATCGTGTTTCGGGTATCCGAAAGCAATGAGTTGACCTTAGAAGGTAGGCGAATCGACATACGTGCAGTAAGAGCTAATGTAGAGCGCTTGCATGCTGAAAAACCAGAGGCGAAGGTAGTTATTAGCTCACATCCAAAAGCTAAAACTGAGCTATTTGTACAGATCTCTGACCAGGCACGTGAGGCAGGTGTTTACGATATCTCGCTGTCCACCGACGAATAACGCAATACCGTCTGTGTTATTTGAAACCTCAGACTACTGGTCTGGGGTTTTTTTATGGGCGCCATATACAAGGCCGATTGAGCCACCACAAGCGAACTGCAATCCATAGGTGAATATGTACAGAGATCAGTCTCAATGATGAAAAATACTCTGCTACAAGAGTCCAAATGTGCCTTTACTGATTTGCGCAAACAAATGCCACTCTTTGCCAACGCTATTGCTGAAAAAAAGCACGCTGTTAATGGTTTTGATGAGTATTTAGACTTTTATCAACTACCCGAAGCCAAGCATAACCTCAAAGTGATAGCTGGAACCTCGGAAGACCAAGCAACCGCTATTATCGCTTGGCAACCAAAACAAAGTCTGGGTACCGCAGTGGTAGTGCATGGATACATGGATCATATTGGTCTCTATGGGCATCTAATTCGTTATTTATTGACACAACATCTCACCGTTGTATGCCTGGACTTAAAAGGACATGGCCTGTCCTCAGGCAAAACCTGTTCAATCAAATCGTTTCAAGAATATGTAGACCAGGTGGATGAGCTGCTAGGACTCTGCATATCTCGCTTTGAGGGACCAATTCATGGTATCGGCCAAAGCATGGGAGGTGCGGTTTTGATGAAACACTGTTTAAACCATCAAAACCATCAACTATATTCATTTGATTCCTTAAACCTATTAGCTCCCCTGCTGCATCCTTTGGCGTGGCAAAAAAACCGATGGCTCTATTTACTATCTCGCTGCTTTGTAAAAACCATTAAACGCGCTTATCGTGCAAGCTCCTGGGATCAGGCGTTTCTCGACTTTTTACGCTACCAAGACCCTTTCCAGCCAACGAGGGTGCCTATAGATTGGATTGGTGCAATGGATCATTGGATTAACGAATTCAAACAGTCACCAAAAAGTGACTACCCTATTCATATCATACAAGGGGACAATGATAACACCTTGGACTGGGCCTACAATTTAACGCAATTTGAACAAACCTTTGGTGCCATGACCAAAACCATAATTGCGCGGGGCAATCATCATTTAGTCAATGAATCTTTGCCATTGCGATCAACTATTTTTTCAAACCTCAAGTTAAACTAGCCATAAAGTCGCCCTGGTAGCCAAGTGGCAATTTCGGGCCATACGGATAACAGCAGCATCAACAATAACTGCAGGCCAATAAAGGGTACAACGCCGCGGTACATATCCGCTGTTTCAACGGTATCTGGTGCAACTCCTCGTAGGTAAAATAAAGCGAAACCAAAGGGCGGCGTCAAAAAAGACGTCTGTAGGTTAATTGCAATCATCACTCCTAGCCACACCGGATCTAGACCCATGGCCAGTAGCACGGGCGCAACAATAGGTACCACAACAAAGGTGATCTCGATAAAATCAAGAATAAAGCCTAATACAAAGATTACCACCATCACCAACAATGTCGCTGCCACAATACCCCCAGGCAAATTGGTAAAGAACTGCTCAACAATTTCTTCGCCACCAAAACCGCGAAAAACCAGAGAGAAAATGGCAGCACCAATGAGAATTAAGAACACCATTGAGGTCACCTGAGTGGTGGTCTGGGCAACCTCGCGCAGTTTTGTAATGGTCAATTGTCCTTTTAATAGGGCTAGAGATGTAGCACCAAAAGCCCCCACACCAGCAGCTTCAGTGGGTGTTGCCACGCCAGAGAGAATCGAACCGAGCACAGTGACAATCAAAAATATAGGCGGCAATAAGTTTTTCATTGCTCTGGACAAACTTTTTTCACCCAAAGTATGTTGATTAACCTCTATGGGTGCTGGTCGAGAAAAGAGAATCAAATAAGCACTGTAAAATACCACCAGTAACAATCCGGGAATAATAGCTCCGACAAAGAGATCTCCAATAGAAATAGTTTTTGGTGCGAAAATACCCATATTAAGCTGTGCTTGTTGATAGGCGCTAGACAACGTGTCTCCGAGTAACACCAAGGCAATTGAGGGTGGAATAATTTGCCCAAGGGTGCCAGTAGCCGCAATTAAACCTGTGGCTTGAGATGCAGAATAACCGCGCTTTAACATGGTTGGTAATGACATTAAACCCATGGTCACAACTGTTGCGCCTACTATGCCCGTGCTAGCGGCAAGCAAAGCTCCCACCAGCACCACAGAAATACCTAAGCCGCTACGAAAACCACCAAATAGGTCTGCCATACTTTCGAGTAAATCTTCTGATAAACGAGATTTTTCAAGCATTACGCCCATAAAAATAAACAGCGGCACTGCGACTAGTGTTGTATTTTCCATGGTACCAAAAAGGCGGTTGGGCAGCGCCTGAAGAAACGCCATATCAAAGTGACCAGTAAAGCCGCCCACCATGGCAAACAGCAAGGCAGTACCCGCCAGTGAGAACGCTACTGGGTAACCAGCCATCAGCACCAGACAAACTGCTATAAACATCAGAAAGGGAATAAATTCAGCCATTAGAGTGCAGAGCCACCATTGGATTCAGGAGCAGATTGTCCAACAACAACCTCCACAAGCGGAGGTTGCAACAACAGCAACCCGTTTTTAAGAGTCTGTGCTAGTCCCTGTAAAAGTAATGTTGCTGGCATCACTAGCATTAACGTTTTAAGAAGATACACAAAAGGTAAGCCATTATTTTCAGCAGATGTTTCTCGGATAGACCAACTTGCGATCACATAGTCCCAGCTGGTAACAAATAGCAGCACACACACAGGTATCAGGAAAAAAATGCCGCCTATAAAATCTACTAGTGCCTTATGTTTTGCAGAAAACCCCCTATAAAATATATCCACACGCACGTGACCATCGTGCTTTAAGGTAAACCCAAGACCAAGCATAAACACCATGCAATGAAGATAGGTTACTGATTCCTGTAATGCGATAGACCCTAAGGTCAAAAAATAGCGCGTTACCACTACGGTAACTACCGCCAACACCATTACCAGGGTCAACCAAGCAATGACTCGACCAGTTGTCTCAGTTAAGGTATTAATTGTTTTTAAGATAATACGAAGAAATTTCAAAGTGCGCTGTTTCCAGTCTCAAGACCAAGATTGAGTATACCTTGAGACAGCCCCTTATCGGAAGTCAGGTTACCTGACCCTTGGGGATTTTATTGTACTGATTGTTATTAAAGATTTATCGTCTTGTGCCGATTAAGCCCTCTACAGAGAAGAGTTCTTCAGACACTAACAGCACTACATTGTTCTAAGATTCTCTTATAACCAGTTAACAATGGTGAAAGTAATGTCAAATATAGAAATGTCGATACCTACAACAGATGCCGCAGTTAGCGCGCATCAAGCGTCAAAATATGTTGGCACCATAAGCACTACTTCAGCTAAAGCGATAGCGCACATTAATTCCACTGTGCAATCTTCAAGCGCCACCGCGGTATCTGCTGCCAACCAGACTGCAAACCAGAAGGCACAATCCTCGGAGAAAAATATTGACGCTGCGGTAAGCGAAATTAATCAAGTCTTTCAATCTGCCAGCACAAGTCTAGCTTTTTATGTTGATAAATCATCACAGCGGTTTGTAGTAGAAGTAAAAGATACGAACACCGGTGAATCTATTGTAAAGTTTCCAGGCGAGGCCGTGCTTAAGATTGCTGAGAGTATCGAATCGCTTAAGGGCGTCTTGTTCGATAAGACAATGTAGCTTTTAACTCGTCTTAAACCCTAACGTAACGCTATGTAACCTGGTCAATCTAACAAAACAAAATATACAAACTTTTCTAAACCCTCTTTATAGAGGGTTTTTTTATGCCTCCAAATCACCTACTGCATAGCTACCAATGCTGTTGTTGACGCTCAACTTCTACTAACTGGTTTATGTTTATAGCTTTTAACACGCTTTTATTAATCTAATCCATACCGATTAAGTACAGGTTCTACCGGCAAATATTTACCACTCTACTGGCATACTATTGCCACTTTAAAGAATTATTTTGCGGGGTCGATAATAGGTTTAGCAACGCAGAACAAACGTACAAGCTTAACAATCAGACACTGCTTATAAAGATAAAAAGATTTAATAAAGTCAGTGAGTTAGAAAAACAACGGCTAAAGAAAATTTGAGTAATGCCGATAATAAGTTTAGCAACGCAAGAAAAGATGACCCCAACGAATTTGGGTAAATCTGAAACTTTTTACCCGAAGACTATTTATTGTAGAGGACACTAAAATGACTGTTATTA
>DNBN01000148.1:4794-5207 GCA_003491845.1 Porticoccaceae bacterium
ATGTTAACCGCCAACTCGATCAACCAAAATGATCGCGCTATGACCAGTACTATGGAGCGGTTGTCTACAGGCAAGCGCATTAACTCTGCGGCAGATGATGCTGCTGGTTTGGCAATTGCCACCAAGATGACATCCCAGATTCGTGGTCTTGATCAAGCCGGTCGTAATGCCAACAACGCAACATCTATGGTTCAATTGGCCGATGGTGCTGCTGAACAGATCAGCAACATTCTGCAAAGAATGCGTGAAATCGTGGTACAGGCGGCTGATGGCTCAAACTCTGATTCTGACCGAGCGGTATTGGATGTTGAATTTAAAGAAGCGGCAGCTGAGATTGATCGTATCGTAGATGTAACTGAATTTAACGGCAAGAAACTCTTAAACGGAGAAGCTGGCGGCGTAGGCGATAGCTC
>DNBN01000281.1 GCA_003491845.1 Porticoccaceae bacterium
AAAAACCTTTGGCGACTAAAACCCACATCTTCGCATTTAATTTTAGGGTCGGTTATCACCGACCTTTTTTTTATCTAAAAACTGATGATCCAGATTACGATTAATTATCTGTACTCACAGACAGCAAGATTAATTGCCGAATATGGCGATTCTAGGTCAGTTGACAGCCCCGAATTCATGCAATCTTGCATAAATGCAGTTTATTTAGTACCTTCTATTCAGTAAAAATTTTTTTTCGGGGAAAACACTACGCCAATCATCAAATTGTGAGGAATGTTCAGCCATGTCTAATAATAAAATAACATCAAGAATTGCACCCTTAACCGTGGCAATAGCTGCTGTACTTGGGACCACACCCTACGCGATATCTCAAGAGACCGGTGCATCATCCAGAGAGATCGAAGAAGTGTTAGTCACGGCGCGCAAACGCGCTGAGTCAGCTCTGGAAATTCCCTCAAGTATTCAGGCTCTATCTGGTGACGAACTGAAAGAGATGGGCGCTCGCAGTATGGCTGATTACGTAAGGTTTATGCCCGCCGTAACCGTAGTTGACTACGGAGCAGGAAGTTCAACCGTGGTTTTCCGCGGAGCCACCACCAGCTCCGGTTATGTAGGTCAGTCCACCTCGTCTGTGTATCTGGATGAGCTAGCCATTACTACAACAGGTCAACAGCCGTCGGTTAGAATGGTCGACATAGCGCGGGTCGAAGCCCTAGCTGGGCCTCAAGGCACACTCTATGGTGCAGATTCTCAGGCTGGAACGCTGAAAATTATTACCAACAAACCGCAAATGAATACCACGGAAGTCATTATCGATAGCAGCTTTCGGAGTGGCTCTGAAAGTGCTCCTAGCCACGATGGCTCAATAGTTGTCAACATCCCTCTTATCGAGGACAAATTAGCGGCTCGTTTTGTTGCTTTTAATGCGAAAGATGGCGGATATATCGACAATGTTTATGGTAAAACCATTACCAATGACCTTAAATCGGACGCGCTCTATGGTCGCTCACCCTCAGGTTGGGGGACACTGGACAACGCCGATGTCGTCGAAGATGATATAAACGACCACAAGGTGAATGGTTGGCGCGCTGCACTGCGCTGGGAGGTCAATGATCAATGGTCAGCCGATCTTTCGCATTTAAGACAAAAAACCGATTCCGGGTCCTACAGTGGTTTTGATCCCAACGTGGGCGACTTACAAACTATTCGCTACAATGAGGAATACACCAAAACTGATTACAGCATCAGCTCTCTTGTTGTCGAAGGTGATCTTGGCTTTGCCCAGCTGGTATCAGCGACGTCTTACTATGACCAAGATCTGTCTTTTGATCAGGATATTACCAACTACCACAAATCCTACTCCGCCTATTACTGTATCGAATATGCCGGAGATGCGGCTTACTACGCGCCCTACTACTTCCCCACCAGTGGCGGCAATGGCTTTATGTACGCCGCGGGTAATTATTGCCATGCGCCTACTGTTGAGGGGGACTACTTAGCGGCCTTCTATGAGACAGAAACCGCCGATCGATTCAGTCAGGAAGTTCGCCTCTCTAGTGAAGGTGAAACCTATGATTGGTTAGTTGGAGCATTCTATGAGGAAAGCTCCTACGGTTGGATAGAGAACTTTGGATATGTCACCGCCAACGAAAATGGCCGACAAACCACACCCGGTGTTGAAGGCAGCCTTTACCAACAGTCCATTGCTCTTGCTTACTATGAATGGGCTGATGGCACCACCTATCCGGATGCCACAGAAACCTGGTACTCGAAAAGTCGATCGAATGCCGATCAGATAGCCGTGTTCGGTGAATTGACGTGGCATATGAGTGATGCAACCGATGTTACCTTAGGGGCTAGATACTTTGATAGAGAAGATATCATCGATTACTACGAGGAGCATCCCACCGGAAACCTCGACGCAGATCCCAACTTTGCTAATGGTATTACACGAATGATTGGCAGCACTGCAGAGTTCGTACCCAAAATCTCTGTAAGTCATAATTTGGATGATGACACTATGGTTTATGGTCTCTGGACGGTAGGTTATCGCCCAGGGGGGACTAATCGTCAGCGTGGTGATGCCGCTTTTCCACAACAATACGATGCAGACAAGATGATCAACTATGAACTTGGTTATAAGAGTTCATTTGCCGATGACACCGCAACTCTGTCGCTAACAGCCTTTGCCATGCAATGGGATGATTATCAGTTTGAACTCATCGACCCATCTTTCGGTCCCTGTGACGATGAGACGGTTGATGCTATTCCAGGAATTTGTGGTCAACCCTATCAGGTCGGTGTGTTCAATGCGGGCGATGCTCACATTAATGGTGTCAACGCTGAATTCGACTGGAATCCCACTGATAACCTCTCCGTTGGTTTTAATATGGAATGGTTAGAAGCTGAAACTGATACGGTGCTAGAACTGGGGGACCTCTATGTGGAGTCCGGGACCAAACTACCGCTAACACCTGACTTTACTGCGGGCGCCTGGGCCACCTATGATTGGTCCGTGCCGTCAATGAATGCAAATGGTTATGCTCGTGTGCAATGGTCCTACAGTGGCGCTAGAGAGTCATCTCTTCAATATACGCCGTTCGTTAATGACGATGGGTCAACCAATCCTTACCCATCTTGGACTAATCCATCCTATGCGATTGGCGATATCAGTATTGGACTTCAGGGGGACGACTGGGAAGTATCCATGTTCCTCAACAATGTCACTGACGAACGAGTTAATTATGGCCATGCATCTCAAGGAGGCTATACCCAACAAAATCTTGATGAGGGGCGCATGCACGTAGATACCATTTACACCAATCGACCAAGAGAATACGGTATTAGATTCATCAGAAAATTTGGTGGGTGATCAACTCTTCAAGCAATTAAAAAAGGCCGGTGAAAAACCGGCCTTTTTTAATCTATCCAATACTTTTTTCTAAGCCGTTAATCTGCCCAGACGGCGAGCCCATGAATCGCATTACGAATATCCATAGTGATATTAACCGAGGCGACGATCTCGTTGGCCTTTAAATCATACAGGGTCACTGTCGAAGGAGATGAACCTCCGGCAATAAATCGGTCATCAATCACGCAGAGACCTCGACCAAACGCCTGACGCGCTATTTTGGAGTCATCAATACCGGCAAACTCAATGTGTTCAGGGTCATAACCACGGATTTTGAACGCCTGACCTGCGCCTTGACGAGGAACAACCCTGAGACAGTCACTGGCAGTGTCATTGAAGATTATACCATTCTGAAAAGGCCTAGCATTATGTGTGCCAGAGGGTAGGTTACAGACTTCCGTCACCATATTCTGATTATTTACATGCAGCAAAGCCCCAGTACGCAAGCCACTGATATAGAGCCCCGTGGAGTCCACATGAACCATATTAATATGTAAATCATTGAAAGCCCGGGGACCGTTTTCAGTCCGAGGATCAAAGGCAAAGCCACCCCACTTACCCAACTGTCGTTGCAAGTGGAATCCCCAAACAAAGGCTTTCTTATCAAGATCAAAAGCAAGAATTGCATCATGACCGGTGGAGGTCAAAAATAGCATCCGATCAACGCGACAAATTTCATGGCAATGATTTAAGTAACGATTGCGCCACGACTCTCTGACTTCAAAATCTTTGCTGTAACAAAACAGTTCATCCGATGCGGCAACCAGAACATCATCATTGTCTAAACTAATACCACGCAACCCCCGGTCAGCACCACGACCAGAAAAATTTATTTCGCTGGTGTTCCAATCGACGTGCTGATCGAGTTTTTGCTTATCAAAATCAATGGTGTAAACACCACCATGGCTTTCACCTTGCTGGCTACCTCGCACCACAGAAGTCGCGATCAATGTGGGAAGTTTGAGTGTCATAAATAATATCTCTATCGGGATTGTATTATTTCATTCTAAGTATACCTTATGCGATAGGGGCGGTGTCTACAACACCATCACAGGGTATAACTCTTAAACATTACGCTACTTAATCTCAAGCGTCCTAGAGACTAGAGAAGATCAATTGACCAACTACACCCATCGGCTATGGTAAGATTAAAACGACCTTATCAAAATCAGGGTGTCTGACTATGTACCGATTATTGTTGCTGATTTTAAGTTTTAGCTACTTATCAATGACTGAGGCTGAAACCTACGCGATTATTGCTCCTCGTATTATCGATGGAAACGCTAACACTGTATTAGAGAATCAAGCGATTCTTGTTATGGATGCAGAGATCTCCGCCATCATAGAAATTAGTCAGATACCACAGAATGCCGTGCGGATTAATCTTCCCGATACAACCTTGATGCCTGGAATGATTAATGCCCATGAGCATCCACTGTTATATAAGCATGACTACCAAAACGCACATTTACAGGGATCATCTGCCTATAAAGCACTCTTAGGCCTGTCTAACTTGCAGCGTTTACTCAAATCAGGATGGACCTCCATCAGAGTTATGGGGGATGGCGATGTATACTATGCTAATCAGGATCTTCGCAAAGTCATAGATGCTGGGATCTTCATAGGCCCAAGGCTTACGGGTGCTGCACACTATATTTCAATTACAGGCGGTGGCGGAGACATAAATTATTTGTCTTCAGAGCAATCTGTTATCGCCGATGGTCTGATAGCCGATGGACCTGATGAGATTCGCAAAGCGATCCGTAAAGAAATTAAATATGGTTCAGATTGGATTAAATTAATGGTTACCGGTGCCTTTATGTCGGTGGGTGACAACCCTAAAAATATTGCTTTTAGTCCAGAAGAGCTCGCTGCAGCGCTGGAAGAAGCTGCTCGACACAACATTCCTGTTGCCGCACATGCTCATGCTACTGAAGGAATCAACCAAGCTATCATTGCCGGTGCACGCTCTATAGAGCACGGTAGTTATCTAAATGAGAAGTCGATTGCGCTAATGGTAGAGCATAACACCTATTATGTACCCACCATCTATATTGGTGATTATTATGCCCATAGCGACAAACTTCTAGCACAGAGTAAAAATGATGATTTTTATCTTTCCTTCAGAGATGATTGGTTGAAGATGATTGGTAAGGCACATCGAGCTGGAGTAAAAATAGCGGTAGGATCTGACTTATGTGGTTATGCAGTGCCCTCTGCTGTCTGCGCAAGGGAGTTTGCGACCCTAATTGAGGCTGGCTTAAGCCCTATGGATGCGATCAAAGCGGGAACTATTGTCGGTGCGCAATTACTACAATGGGATAACCGGTTAGGTACTATTGAACCAGGCAAACTCGCCGATATTATTGCCGTCCCCGGTAACCCTCTTAACGACATTAGCGTTCTGGAAAATCCAGTTTTTGTAATGAAAGATGGTGTTATCATTGTAAATCAATTAGACAACTACTCTGCATTACCCTATTGAAAAGACGTGGCTTATTCGAAGCTCAACCACATTACGCCATAGTGGCCAACATTCTCGTGGGATTCTCTA
>DNBN01000333.1 GCA_003491845.1 Porticoccaceae bacterium
ACTGTTTGTTCTGGTAAATTATTTAAAAGTGAGCGAAATGACAAAAAACACCGATAAAGCTATTGGTATGGATAGGCCTATAACCCGGCGAGATCTTCTTCAAGGCGTGGCAATAGCAACAGCAAGTATGGCCATACCTTCATTATCGGCTGAATCTAAATACTCTGCCCAGACCACAGCGAGCAAAACGAATAATTCTGCCTATCCACCAGCACTTGACGGTTTGAGAGGAAATCATCAGGGCTCTTTTGAGGTGAGTCATGAACTGGCGCGCTATGGGAAAACTGATTGGGGTGAGATTAGTAATACTGACGAACCCTATGACCTAATCATTGTTGGTGCAGGAATAAGTGGACTCTCCGCGGCTCACTTTTATCTGGCAAGTCATCCTGATGCACGCATTTTAATTCTAGATAATCATGATGATTTTGGTGGTCATGCAAAGCGTAATGAGTTCAATGTTAATGGACATAAAATGCTGGGTTATGGCGGTGCGCAAACTATGCAGGAGCCATCTGGCTACAGTGATATTGTCAAAGGGTTATTAAACGATCTAGAAATAGACGTAAATACCTTTGAACGTGCCTTTGATCAGGAATTTTATCGTCGCCACCAGTTGACTGGAGGTGTCTATTTTGATCGTAAGCGATGGGGTAGAGATACTGTTATCAACTATGATCTGGGTAATTTAAACAGTTATATTCCGTTGGATGAGTCTATCGGCTCTGCTCAGAACGCGGTGGATGCAATGCCTCTTTCTGCTGCTGCAAAGCGACAATTGCTTTATTTACTGGAAAATAAAGAGGACTTAATTTCTGAAGTTACTGATCGCTGGCAATATCTTGGATCTATTAGTTATCGAGAATTTTTATCTAAACACGTGGGTATCTCAGAGCCTGAAGTGTTTACGGTATTGCAAGATTTGGCTGGTGATTCTGGCGTTGGTATTGAGACGATAAATGCTGGCAGTGCTTTGTGGTATGCCGGACTTCCAGGCTGGGACTCGGCAGGGTTGCCGCCGCCGGAAGAAGAGGAGGCTTATATCCACCATTTTCCTGACGGCAATGCTTCTGTTGCTCGGCAATTGGTTCGGCGATTGATCCCTGCAGTGGCATCTGGGCGATCTATGGAAAGCCTAGTGACGGCAAACTTTGACTACAGCAAGCTTGATCAGTATGAATCGTCGATCAAAATCAGGCTCAGCAGTACAGTGGTTAAGGTTAATACGCAGACAACTGCATCAGATCAACAAACAGTCACTGTGCATTATGTGCGCCATGGTAGATGCTATGCGGTAACATCAGCTCACTGCGTTCTAGCTTGCAATAACGGCATTATCCCGTATCTCTGTCCGCAGCTTCCGGAAAAACAGAAAGAGGCACTGTCTTATCAGGTAAAAAGCCCTATTTTGTACACAACTGTTGCACTGACGAATTGGCGCGCCTGGAAAAACCTTGGTATTGGTGCAGTGGCTTGCCCTACTAGTTACCATATCAATGCCATGATTGATTTTCCTGTTAGTTTTGGCGACTACCATTTTCCTAGTGATCCTGATGAGCCTATTGTTGTGCACATGGAGAGATTTCCCCATCCTACTAATTCAGGTCTCTCGGTCAGAGAGCAATATCGGCAGGGACGTCGCGAGCTACTTAATACACCGTTTGAGACAATTGAGCGCAACGTCAGATTACAATTACAGGGCTTGTTAGGTGCTGGTGGATTTGATGCCGCCAATGATATCGCCGCTATTACAGTTAATCGATGGGCTCATGGTTATGCTTATTACTATAATGATATTGATGATGAAACTTACGATCAGGATGAGGATGAGCGCTATCCGCATATGATTGCAAGAAAGCCCTTCGGACCTATTACCATAGCCAATGCAGATTCCGCAGCTAATGCTATGATGGAGTCGGCTATTGAACAGGCTTACAGGGCGGTTAACGAACTGGGCTAAGGGTCCCATAAGGTATTATTCATGTGTCTGAAGTATTACCAGATTTGACTCGCTGGACAATATTGATTACTGTTTATTGTTGTTATTAAAGGATATTGACTATGGATATAGGTGTTCCAGTTCGAGACTTGGGCAGTATCGATGTTGGCCCTTTACGAGACGCTATTTTAAATGTTGATGAACAAGCATGGTTGGATAACAGTCATCGGCAGACAGCTTATGATGTTCACTCACAAACCCAGTCGCTGGTCATGTTGTTTACTAATACTGACAAGTGGCCAGAGTTTGCTGTCACTCAAGAAGCTGGGTGGAACGTCTTGGCTGAAGCTGCAACGCCTATAATGAACAGCATCCTAGAACAGTTTTACCCACCCGGTGGAAAAATTATTCGGGCGATGGCCGCTAAATTAGTATCTGGGGGAATTATCACTCCGCATTTTGATAAGCATCCATCTTTCCATGCTGGACATCGCATTCATATCCCCATTACCGCTAATTCAAGAGTTCGGTTTATGATAGACGGCAGGCCCTTCAAATTTGAAGTGGGTAAGGCCTATGAGTTAAATAATCAAAAACAGCATAGTGTGATGAATAAAGGTAAAGATGATCGGATTAATTTTATCTTTGATTATATTCCTCCAGATCGGCTTGCTGCCCTTAATAGTTAAAAGTGTAGACTTTCTAGAAATCTTTAGTATTTAGCTCACATGTGTTTTGCAACTTCCCATCCCTGATGGGCAAGACGTAATTCACCTGATGCGATAGCGCCTTCCTCCAGTGTGGTTGCCATAGAATCATTCCAGCGGTTAAGATAACCAAAAAGTGAAATAACACCGAGTAACTCAACAATTTCATCGTCATTCCAGTATCTGCGTAGTTGCATTTGCATCTCTTTATCAACTGCATTGGGAACATGGGAGGCAGCTACCGAAAAATCCAGAGCCGCGCGCTCCGCTGGAGAGAAAGCGGGATGCGTTTGGTACTCCCAAATATTGTCCAGTTGCTCTTGCTCGGCACCATAGCGTTCGGCGGCTCTAATAGTGTGTGCCTGGCAATAGCGACAACCGGTGACATTGCTAGATACGTAAGCAATTAATCTTTTGAGTGTGCTTGTGACTCTTCCTTGGTTGTCCATGACCGCCATATTTAAGGCAATAAAGGCTTCGGCAATTTTGGGTCGGTGCATCATGGTCAGTACACTATTTGGACAAAATCCAAGGGTTTCATTAAAAAATTCTGCTAGCCTCTTGGTTTCTAGATTATGTTCTGCTGATAAAGGTGTAACTAATGGCATGTGTTGGTTTAATTATAAATACAAAATGAAGTTACGTATTTTAATTGTTACCTCCTCAACAAGGAGAAATTTCCTTTTCTTTCTCTAGCGTTTCCATTTCTATCAACAAGAATTATAGAGAACCAGTAATCATCGGAAGGTAGTGTTTTACCTCCGTAGGTTCCTGTCCATCCTGGGGTATCTACCTCTATTTGTGCCACTACTTTTCCAAATCTATTAAAGATGTTTATTTGTGCGTTAGGGTAGAACGTAGAGTTTGCCCCTTTAATAGCCCATGTATCATTAATACCATCATTGTTTGGTGTAAAGAATTTCGGATATTCTATCACAGAGACCTCTAGTGTTGCATTGGGTCTACAGCCATTTTTATCTTCTACCACAATAGTGTAAAATCCACCTGTTAGATTTTCAAACAAGGGAATGTCTTGAAAAGTAGTTTGAACGCCATCCTCATCAATTAAAGCATACTGATAATCACCGATACCCAGATTTGTTGGATCTATGCTAATAGAATTATTTTCAGAATCATCTACTATCGTTACATCGGCATCGGTAATGGT
>DNBN01000257.1:0-471 GCA_003491845.1 Porticoccaceae bacterium
CATACGTCAGGACATGTCGAGAATTGAACTGTCTGGCCTGGGCATTCCCGTCATTGTCCTCTTAATTATTTCAATGTTGGTACTTCCTTTACCCTCCTTTTTGCTTGATTTTCTTTTTACTTTTAATATTTTGTTGGGCGTCGTAATCATTATGATTGCTATTAACAGCTCGAAGCCTTTGGATTTTTCCGCGTTCCCTGCGATTTTGCTTTTAGCTACCATGCTGAGACTCGGACTTAATGTTGCGTCGACTCGGCTTGTACTTGTTAAAGGACATGAGGGTCCAGATGCTGCAGGCAAGGTCATCGAGGCGTTTGGTGAGTTTGTTATTGGTGGCAACTATCTCGTCGGATTTATCATTTTCTCTATATTAATGATAATAAACTTTATCGTTGTTACTAAAGGTGCTGGTCGAGTATCTGAGGTAATAGCACGCTTTACTCTGGATGCTATGCCTGGAAAACAAATGGC
>DNBN01000257.1:773-4941 GCA_003491845.1 Porticoccaceae bacterium
ATTTCTCAAGAATCTGACTTTTTTGGCTCGATGGACGGTGCATCAAAATTTGTCCGCGGGGACGCCATTGCTGGTCTTCTAATATTACTGATCAACATTATTGGCGGTCTTGTCATAGGTATCTCGCAACATGACCTTAGCTTTACTGAAGCCGGAAAAATTTATGCTCTCTTGACTATAGGTGATGGCCTTGTGGCTCAGATACCAACTCTTCTGCTCTCTCTTGCAACCGCTATTATAGTTACAAGAGTTACAACTGCAGATTCAATGACCGTTCAGGCTAAGAGTCAACTAAGTAACCCTCTGGCACTCATCGTTGCCGGTGGTATTTTAGTCTTGCTCGGTCTAGTACCTGGGATGCCTTCATTAATTTTTCTCTCTCTAGGCATAGTAGCGGGCGTATCTGGATATGCCATGTCGAAGAAAATTCATCAGCAAGCAATATTAGATACTAATGGCGATTTTGAAACAGATAATCGTCCCGATCCTATGAAAGAGGAGCTAAACTGGGATGATGTAGACCAAGTTGATTTGGTTGGCTTAGATATAGGTTATGGCCTTATCCCTTTGGTAAATCCTGAAACTGGCGGGCAGCTGTTACCCCGAGTCAAAGGAGTTCGTAAAAAACTTTCAGCGGAATTGGGCTTCTTGGTTCAACCGATACGCATCAGAGATAACCTTGATTTAGAACCCGATGTATACAACATCGTAATGAACGGCGTAGTCAGAGGAAAAGGAGAGATAAAAGTAGGTCAAGAGCTAGCTATTAACCCAGGTCAAGTTCACGGAGCGCTCGAGGGAACACCGACTAAAGAGCCAGCTTTCGGATTGGACGCTACTTGGATTGATCCTGCACAGCGCGATTATGCACGAACTCTTGGTTATACCGTAGTCGACCCAGCAACTGCCATTGCCACTCACCTGAATACACTTTTGAGAAATAATTCCTCTGAATTATTAAGCCACGATGAAACGCAACAGCTATTGGATAAGGTTGCAGAGCGATCCCCTAAATTAGTCGAAGACTTAGTGCCAGGAAAACTACCCCTCGCAACAATTACCAAGGTTTTACAAAATATTTTGGATGAGTCTGTGTCAGTCAGAGACATGCGTACCATTATTGAGGTTCTTTCTACCGAAAGTAGTAGAACACAGGACATTGAAGAACTGACTGCAGCGGTCAGGCCTAGGCTTGGCAGAATGATCGTTCAGGGCTTGGTAGATATCAACGATAGCTTACCCGTTATGACCCTTAATCCGTCTCTAGAGCAAATTTTGCATAATATCTTGCAGCAAAATAACTCCAGTCAAGGTCTAGTCATTGAGCCAAAACTGGCTGAAGGGTTATTTAAGGCGCTTGCTGAAAATTCACAAGAAGTCGAAAATTTAGGGCATGCCGCAGTATTAGTAGTTTCTCCCGCCATCCGTCCTTGGTTGGCCAAATTTATTAGGCATCGATTAGCTGAACTCACTGTACTGTCATACAGTGAAATCCCTGATGATCAGGCTGTAAACGTTGTCGCAACGATAGATGTAGATACATCGATTTAATTTAAGGAAATAACAGCATGGAATTACAAAGAATATTAGCCAAGGACTCACGGACAGCCATGGATCAAGTAAATAATCTGTATGGCAAAGATGCTTTAGTTGTGTCAAATAAAAGAGCAAAAGGCAAAACAGAGTTAATTGTCGCTATCGATTTAGAAACTGACTCTGAGTCAGTTTTAAAGGACCTTGAAGTCCAAGGAGAATGTCAAAAATTAGACTCCATTTCGGATAACCTAAATTTTGATCAAGTAATGGAGTCAAAAATATTTAAAACCACGAACGATAGTCCTTCAGAAAGTGCTAAGACAACCCTTTTGGGTTCATCGCCAAAATCAACTAATAGAGACATTGATTTTGCAGCCGAAGACCGAGAACGACTAAAGTCTAGGGAGATTGTCGACCTTGTAAAACAAGAGCTAACAGCAATGAGACACGAATTTAAGTTATCACAACGATTAGAATTTTGGTCAGATACTCACAATGTTCCTAAAGAGGTGCAACCGTTAATAGACGCTCTCAATAGAACAGGTATGCCAGCTCCCCTTCAGTCACTGGTATCCGATATTGCGAGTCAGGTTGATATTAGCTCAGATATTATTGGATCAATCGCTGATTCTCTTGCGGAGAGCCTTAGTCATATTGAAATACTCGACGAAATGGGTGGGGTACATATATTCGGAGGAAGTGCAGGATCTGGAAAGACCCTTTCAATGATGAAGGTTGCGCATCAAAAAGCTAACGAATATGGTGCGGAGTCACTAGCAATAATAAGCTTCAGCGACTATCGGTTTGGTGCCTGGAGTCAATCTCAGCTGTTAGCATCTCAGGCTGGTGTTGACATTTATCGAGCCAATTCACTGGAAGTACTAGATCAACTATTGCTTGAACTCGACGACCGGCGGCTAATTCTAATTGATACCTCAAGTATCGGAGATACATCGTCTTTCAATGCTCTAATCGAGCACCTGCCCATAGCTCAGAAACATTTAGTCTTAGCAGCGGATGCTTCAGAGGGGTCGGCAACGAGTTATCTAAGTGAACCACTAAAAAAATGGGATTCAGTGATAATTACAAAACTAGAAAACAGAACCTTCCCTTGGTCAGTTATCAGCGCCTTAGTCAATTATAAAGTGCCCCTTTCTTTAGTTTCAAGTTCATCATTAGCTTCAGAAGCCGCACTATCTGCTACAGGTGCCGAATTAATCAAAAGTAGTCTAGAGCAACTGACCTCGAGTTTTGTTTGACTACATTTGAGGGATGAACGAGAATAACAAAGGAATAGGTGGGAAATTTTTTGCATATATTCTCAATATCTTTCGTATACAAAATGTTTACAGCGCGCGGAACTCAAATTATTGGTATTGCCAGCGGCAAGGGCGGAGTAGGTAAAACAACTATTTCGGCCAATCTTGCGGTAACGCTTGCTTCCCGCGGGAAAAAGGTAATTCTGTTCGACGCAGATTTAGGCCTCGCCAACGCTCAGCTAGCATTAGGGTGCAAGGCTCCCTATAATTTTAGTCACGTCCTATCGGGCCAAAAGACACTAAAGGAAATCATCGTGGATGGCCCTGCCGGCGTTCAGCTAGTGCCAGGAGCCAGTGGAATTCAACACCTGGCATCACTAAATAGGACAGAGGTTGCTGGAATCATCCACTCTTTTTCTGAAATAGAAGAAGATCTAGACTACTTTATTGTTGACTTAGCCGCAGGGCTGTCTGACTCGGTAATGTCGTTCCTTAGCGCCTGCCAGCATCGTCTTATTGTTCTCAAGAACGAACCATCATCAATAGCTGATGCTTACGCAACAATTAAGGTTATGATTCAAGATCATTCACTTCAAAATATTCACCTTCTTCCAAATGCAGTCTTAACTCACTCTGAGGGAGAGCATTTGTGCAAAAGTGTTAACTCAGTTATTAAAAATTTTCTTGGTAGCCAGGTAGACCATCTACATCCAATCTCAGCCGATGAAATGGTCTTGAGGTCTCTCAAATCTTCTCAACCCCTGATTACATTTGCTCCAACAAGTAAGGCCACTCGTGACTTTTCTATTTTGGCAGATCAGATAGAGGAGCTTGAACACGACACTACCCTTACAGGTGGCCTTCAATTCTTTGTTGAGCGCTTAGCTGCTGCTCAAGCAACGGAAAGCTAAGGAAATTATATGGCAGATCTAGGTCTATATGATGAGGTTCGAAGGGCTAGCCAAAATAATGATGAGCTAATGCAGCACATTGGCCTGGTTAAGCGAGTGGCTCTTCATTTAAAAACTCGCCTTCCAAATTTCATGGAATTAGATGAGCTTATTCAGGTAGGCACCATTGGTCTAATTGAAGCTGCTAAGTCATTTGATGATTCTAAAGGTGTTGAGTTTGAAGTTTTCGCCAGAACAAGAATACGAGGCGCAATACTCGATCAAGTTCGTAAACTTTCATATCTCCCTAGATCAGCAATTGCCAATATTCGCGATCACAATGAAGCGACTTCAATGCTTTCTGGGGAGCTAGGTAGAGAACCCTCTCAAAGTGAGCTTGCTGATTTCATGGGGAAAGATCTAGACAGCTTCCATAAGGAGCGAACGCATGCCTACAGATTTCAAACGGTCTCTCTAGAGTCA
>DNBN01000310.1:0-200 GCA_003491845.1 Porticoccaceae bacterium
GTTGGCCCATGGAACGACGAAGCAATGAAGTTTTATGAGGCTGCAAAATACTATTACTATCCAGGCATGCATGAGCCAGCTTCACAGCTGCATGTTGGATTTAACGCATCATTCTGGAGCGGTATGAGTGCATCTGATAAAGCGCTTATCCAAGCAGTTGCAGCCGGTGGAGATAATGATTTTATGGCTGAGTACAATGC
>DNBN01000310.1:547-1718 GCA_003491845.1 Porticoccaceae bacterium
GACGTATACGCTGCCTTCAAACGTGGCTCAGACGAGGTATATGAGGAAGTCCAAACTCATTCAGCACTGGCAAAAAAGATCCACGAATCTATGGTAAATGCTAGAAAAATAGTTGGTGATTACGTCCAGCTAAATGACGTCGCGTACACAAATAAGCGTAACGCGGCTCTGGGAGCATAACGCTGCTTTGGGAAACAAATCAACTGAGATCCGCTATCTGTAAATAGCGGATCTCAAGTGTTTTAATTATTTGGTTAATCATATTTAAGTTGATCATAATGCTGTCAGAACGAAAAAATAATTTGTCTTCCATGCTGCATTTATTAGGGCTGTGCAGCGCATTTTTATCAGTTCTTTTTGTGGTAAATAATTTTCTAATTTTTGGGTTTGATGCTCCGGGTGTGGTCAATGTGCTTGGCCTAAATAAAATTTTTGGTGTTGAGAGCCTAAAGGGTGGTTACAGCAGTGGATTGTATATTGTTGGGTTGTTTCAAACTGCAGCTGTTTTTGGAGTGATCTTTTGGGCTTGTTTCCATACCATAAAAAGAGGCCAGCTTCGGTTAGATGCGGAGCGCCTTGACTGGCTTTCCGCATATGTTATCCGTGCGGCTTTTTGGGCAGTGCTAATTGTTGGAATTGCCGATGCAATCATGTCCTTTATGCGCGTCGAAGATTTTCATAAGACTGTTTTTGGTGATTCAGGGGGGGCTATAATTGCCCTACCTAGCTCTCGCGGAATATACATCCATGTTCCTTTGATAATTGTTGCAGCTTTAATTGCTTTACGTGACAAATCAGTTTCTTTGGTATGGTTGACCCTGTTAGTTGTGATTGCTGAGTTCCTCATTGTGGTTGGCCGTTTCATTTACGGTTATGAACAAACCTTTATGGGAGACCTTGTGCGCTTCTGGTATGCGGCTCTGTTCCTTTTTGCATCTGCCTACACATTAAAAGAGGATGGCCATGTCCGAGTTGATGTGTTTTATGCAGGCTTGGAAAGGCGAACCAAATCAATACTTAATACGATTGGGACATTGTTTTTTGGGATTCCACTTTGCTGGCTCATCCTGATACGTGGCATGTGGGGAAAATCCAGTCTAATTAATAGCCCAATGATGAATTTTGAAACGTCAATGAGCGGCTTTGGAATGTATGTGAAATATTTGATGGC
>DNBN01000310.1:1799-8537 GCA_003491845.1 Porticoccaceae bacterium
AAATCAATACTTAATACGATTGGGACATTGTTTTTTGGGATTCCACTTTGCTGGCTTGTCCTAATACGCGGCATGTGGGGGAAATCCAGTCTAATTAATAGCCCAATGATGAATTTTGAAACGTCAATGAGCGGCTTTGGAATGTATGTGAAATATTTGATGGCAGCTTTCCTTATGGTTTTTGCACTAAGTATGATTTTGCAGTTTACCGCCTACCTATTTCAGTCAATGGCAGACATTCAGGAAAATATTACTGATGATTTGGATGCGGAAGGGGCTACTGAATAATGGAACTTTTATTCCTAGCAATCCTATTTTTGTTGATGATGTATGCCCTTGGTTCTGGCTATCCCGTTGCATTTGCATTACCGGGTGCTGCCATCGTTACAATCACTCTTGCCGGCCTAACTGGAACACTTTTTGAAGGCGATAGCGGTGCTTATTTTATTCAGGATGGGCCTATTGAATGGCTAACGGCAGGTGTTACAAACTTTCGGGGAATTTATTGGGAGGTGGAACGGGACACCCTCATAGCGATCCCATTATTCATATTCATGGGCATCATGCTCCAGCGATCAAAGATTGCTGAAGATCTTCTTGTCACCATGGCACAATTATTCGGAGCCGTTCCCGGCGGGCTCGGCATTTCAGTGGTATTTGTAGGGGGGCTTTTAGCTGCGACCACCGGTATTGTGGGCGCGACGGTTGTTGCAATGGGCCTGATTTCGTTGCCAGCTATGTTGCGCAACAACTATTCAAAACCCCTTGCAACAGGCGCGATATGCGCATCAGGCACTTTAGGACAGATTATTCCACCCTCAATTGTTCTAATTATCTTAGCCGATCAGCTGGCAAGTGCTGCCGATCAAGCGGCAACGGCGCGTAAAGCGTTATACAAGCAAGCAACTGGTCAGTTCAGCATGCCGTCTGAATTTAATATCATTTCAACTAGTGCCGGAGACATGTTCCTTGGCGCTTTTTTGCCTGGAATTTTGCTTGTTGGTATCTACATGGCCTACATCTTGATTGCTGCGTTAATTCGCCCTTCTTTAGCACCCGCTGTAAAATATGATGGTAAATTATTAGAAAGAAGCTTTCTGTTAAAAGTGGCTCTAGCTTTGGTGCCGCCCCTACTGCTAATTTTTCTAGTCCTCGGTTCGATCATTGCAGGTATTGCTACGGTAAACCAAGCTGGAGCAATCGGCGCGGTAGGAGCTCTGATTATGGCAGGCTACAAACTCCATGAGGGATCAAAATCTGCTTTTTACCCATCGATCTTAACCATCATTTCGCTTTTATTGATTTGGCTTTTTAAATCTAACTTTAATCTTAGCATCAAGACCGTTACGGATCCCTCTGACTGGTTTGGGGTGTTTTTCGTCACGTTAGCTGTTATTGGCCTTTGTACTGGTATCGCATGGAGCGGATGGCGCGCGTTTAAGATTGAAGACACGCTTCGTGAAGTCATGTCTGAAACAGCAAAGACAACCTCCCTTGTCTTTATTATTCTGCTCGGCGCCGCAATGCTGACGGCTGCTTTCCGAGGGTTTGGCGGCGAAGAAGTTGTAAAGCACTTCCTATCAGGCTTGCCCGGAGGGTTTTGGGCACAATTCATGGTAGTCATGCTGGTAATATTCCTGCTTGGTTTCTTTCTCGACTTTATTGAGATTGCAGTGGTCGTGGTACCAATCGTTGCGCCAATTTTGCTTGCTGATCCATCTGCCAATATAACAGCTGTTTGGCTTGGCGTTATGATTGGCCTCAACATTCAAACCTCATTCCTCACGCCACCATTTGGTTTTGCATTATTTTATCTACGGGGAGTGGCATCCAAAGCAGTCAAAACCATAGACATGTATAAAGGCGTCGTTCCGTTTATTGGTCTACAATTACTAGGACTTGCAATCGTAGGTTTTAATCCAAGTTTGGTGAACTACCTTCCAACCAAAACATTTTTATCAAGTGAGACTGCGCCGCCACCAAAAAACCCACGCCTACAGTTGTGCTTAGAAAACCACCTATTTAGTTTTTATGATGCCAATAAGAGCGAATATTTATCGCAAGTTAGTTTGCTAAATAATCTTGATTATTCTTCACTTCCAGAAACAACGAGGGCGGGGCTTCAGCGCAGTTTAAAATCTGCTGGTGATATTTTCATTTTGATGGACGAAATCAAGGAAGCTCAAGCTGAAATGGCACGTGCATCAGTTGCTTATGCGCCAATTCATACTGAGGTTCGCAGCCTTGAACGCACCATCAAACAAAATCAAGAAGAGATCAAAACTTTAAAAAATCAATTAAGGGGAACTGACGACATTAGCAAAAAGACCCACATCGAACAGTCAATCTCAACTCTTGAGGCCAACATTAAAGAAAAACTCGCATTAATTCCAAGCAGTTGGCAGAAAACAAATAAAGATTTTAAACTCATAACAACAAAATTAAATCGTGCGCGCATGCAATTCCGACGTCAATCAGATCAAGCCTATTCTGAAATCCGTGGAATAGTGAATTCAATCAACTCTGTTTCCATTTTGGATGAGGCCCGCCAAGACATAATCAATGTTAAAGCTCGGATAGGGCAACAATCTGTTGATGAGGCACTGAGCGAAATCAAAACAGCCTATAGTGCACTAACCAAAATCCCTGGCGCCAATAATGCCGCCAAATCATTGTCAGATGCCCGCCGTTTGATCGATAGAAAAGATCCGAATTTACCAAAAGCTGGTGCATTTGTTGATGAAACATTAGCTTCAATTAACGCCGAATTAACTTGGCGAGGTGAAGCTAAACAGGGCCCATATGAAAAACTTGCAGCATTTGAAGCTTACGCAAGATCAAATCTTGGCCTGCGTGAACAGGACAGGCTGAACCCAGAGCAAGTTGACTCAATCACATCATGCTTAGCAAAACATAGGAGCCTTGCTCTTCAATTTTAATATGAATCGCGCAAGACCCGTCAGCAATTTGCACTTAAAAAATAGAATAGTGGAGATAACGTATGTCAAACCAAAGTGACAAGGGGGGTATTAATACCCAAGCCGTTTTGGCCATGCGCGGTGCAGGCTATTATTCCGAAAGAACTGCAGGTGCACGAGATGTCATTAATGATGCAAGAGAACTAGTACTAACGGCACTTGAGACTCTTTCCGATGCAGGAAGCCTGAGAATTGCAGATTTTGGCGCTGCCGATGGTGGTACTAGCCAACAAATGTGGAGTACGGTTATAGAAATGCTCCGCAAGTCCGGAGACAACCGGCAAATTGAAATACTCTACACCGACCTTGCAAGTAATGATTTTTCAACCCTGTTCAGAATGATGCAAGGTATGCAAGGTAGCCCAACCCATGCCTATCAAAAGCATCATGAGAATGTTTTTGTGCATGGGTGTGGAACCGGTTTTCACCAACAACTAATGGCGAGTGAATCCCTGCATTTAGGGTTTAGCGCCACCGCAATGCATTATGTTTCAGTCAAACCGCTGGAAATTCCAAAACATGTGCATGCCGCAAGAGCTGATCATACTAGTAATGCAGCCTTTGCAGAGCAAGCGGCGCTTGATTGGCAAAACATCTTGCTTGCCCGCGCTGCTGAGCTGGTCCCAGGAGGGCGTTTTATTGCGCTTAATTTTGGCATAGACGAAAAGGGGCGCTACCTAGGCAATACTGGCGGGGTTCATATGTTTGACCAGTTTCACAAACATTGGAATGCCCTATATCAGGACAATACTATCACCAAAGATGAATATGAAAAGGCAACATTCGCACAATACTACCGCAATATTAACGAGTTTTGTGCGCCCTTCAATGACCCACAAAGTCCAGTCAGTAAAGCCGGTTTGGTGCTAAAATCCTGTCACAGCAAGCTCACAAAATGCCCCTATGAAGCAGCATTCGTAAAAGCCGGTGGAGCTGGCGGATCAATGACAAACGCTGAATACGCCGATAGCCTTATTCCAACCATGCGATCTTGGTCTGAAACGGTTTTCAGAACAGCAATTTCTGATCGAAGTGACGATGAAAGCCTTCAAATCATTGATCGTTTTTATAAGGCCTATCGTGACGAGGTTGCGGCAAACCCAATCGGTCATGCAATGGACTATGTCCACATTATTCTCGATATAGAAAAGACTGCTAATTAGACAATCTTTTCTAAATTACTCAGCACTTATCAATTTGTCTTTTAGGTGTTAATAGCCAATGGCGCATCCATCTTTGCGTGGGTCAGACCCAGCAATTAATAAATCTGTATCCCAATCAATAAAGATTGCTTGCGAGCCACCGATAGGCTTGCTAGCTGGCTGAATATTGTGCCCAAGTGCACGCAATGATTCACGGATTTCATCACTAATTGGCTCTTCAACCTCAACAACATCACTAAACGGGTCCGGCATAAAGCGTGGCATGTCCTGCGCTTCTTGAATATCCATCCCATAATCGAAAAGACGAGTCAAAAACTGCATATGGCCGAACGCCTGATATTCACCGCCCATAACGCCAAATGGCATTACGGTTTTACCATCCTTAGTGGCCATGCCCGGAATGATCGTATGAAGCGGGCGTTTGCCAGGTTCAATACAATTTGGATGACCTGGCTCAACTACAAATCCCTGGCCCCGGTTTTGCAAAATGACACCTGATTTTGGCGCAAGAATACCGGCACCAAAATTATGAAACACAGTGTTTATAAAACTACATGCATTCCGATCTTTATCAACAACACTGATGTAAACTGTACTTTTATGCTTAGGAAGTGTGGTTTCAGGAAGTTTATCAAGTGCCCTATTTGGGTTAATTTGAGCGCGGATGAGATCAGCTGTCTCCTGACTTAACATGTCATCAATCGGCATGGCAGAAAACTCCGGATCAGACAAATATAGGTTTCGATCACGATAAGCTATTCGGCCTGCTTCAATCTCATGGTGAATACGTTCAACAGAAATAGGATGATCACCAAACTTATCTACACCGGACATAATGTTTAGCAACATCAAGGCTATGACGCCTTGCCCATTTGGCGGACATTCCCAAATATCATAACCACGGAAGTTGGTTTTAATCGGTGTAACATAATTTGCCAATGCCGAGTCAAGATCAGCTTGTGTGTGTAAACCACCAAGTGTATTTAGCTTGGTTAAAATATCGTCTGCTACCCAGCCTTCATAAAATCCAGCGCGGCCATTTTTTGCAACAGCCTCCAATGCTTTGGAGAGGTTTTTATTAATAAACCGATCGCCCATTCTATAATTTTCACCATTTTTAAGGTATAGCGCACTCAAATCGGCATCACCCAAAATTAGCTCGCGACTTGCAGCAAAATCTGCTTCAACTCGTTGACCAATCGGAAATCCGTCGCGGGCATAGCCAATTGCTGGCTGAAGAAGATCGCCAAGCGATTTTTTTCCATAATCACGATTCAATTGTACCCAAGCATCAATTGCTGTTGGCACTGTCACTGCATGAGGGGATTGTTGAGGAATCTCTTTGATTCCCTGTGCCAACAACCAATCAGCGGTTAAACTCATTGGCGCACGGCCAGATCCATTCAAGGCAATAACCTTGTCGCTACCAGCTTCTGAATAAAGGCAGAAGCAGTCACCACCAATACCTGTAGATTCTGGCTCTACAACCGCTTGTACGGCACTCGCAGCTATGGCTGCGTCCATTGCATTTCCGCCATTTTGAAGAACTGTGACCGCAGCCTGAGTTGATAAGGGATTAGACGTGCTAGCCATCCCATTTGGGGCTAGAACTGGTGACCGACCCGGCCGTTGTAAACTACGCATCACATTTCCTCATAATAAAACCTTAAAAACAACTTGAGGTCAGAGTAATACAGTACCTAGGCTTATTTGAGCAATATAATATCACCAGCCATATAAGCAGCGCGAGGTGATGGTAAGGAGAAAAACATGAAAATTGGGTTCATTGGACTAGGTAATATGGGCGCTCCAATGGTGAAACGACTTGTGGCATCAGGTCACGACATCACTGGTTATGATGTAATGGGGAGCGCTATGGCTGCTTTATCAGAAGTAAAAATGAGTTTTTCCAAAGACATTTTAACAGCAGCCCGCGAACAGGACGTTGTCATAACAATGCTTCCCAACGGTGAAGCGCTTATCAAGGTTGTAGAAGCAATCATTCCTGTTATGCCGAAGGGATCATGTTTTATTGATTGCTCAACAGTTGATATAAATATTACAAGGCAGGTGGCTACACTGCTAAAAAATGCGGCCATTCACGTGCTTGACGCTCCAGTCTCAGGTGGTGTCGGCGGCGCTGTCGCAGGCACACTCACTTTTATGGTTGGTGGCAGTGAAGATAGCTTTGCCATAGGAAACCCACTTTTCAAAATCATGGGTCAACGTGTTATTCATTGTGGTGCTGACGGCGCCGGACAGGCAGCCAAAATTTGTAATAATATGATCCTCGGTGTTACCATGATAGCAACATGTGAAGCCTTTGCACTTGCTGATGATTTGGCACTAGATCGGCAAAAGCTTTTTGATGTTGTCAGCACCTCATCAGGAAATAGCTGGTCAATGAGCACCTATTGTCCAGCACCTGGAGTTGGACCAGAAAGCCCATCTGACAATGATTACTTACCTGGTTTTTCAGCTTCTTTAATGCTGAAAGATTTGAAGCTTTCTCAAGAAGCCGCAACAATCCACGGCACACCAACCAGAGCCGGTCAACTTGCTTTGGAATTATATCAAAATTTTGTTAAATCAAGCAA
>DNBN01000310.1:8804-8977 GCA_003491845.1 Porticoccaceae bacterium
TTTTGTTAAATCAAGCAAAGGCGGAGCGCTAGATTTTTCTGCAATACTCCAAGACCTAACGTCACGCAGTAAAGATCAATAGTGCAAAAATGATTTTGCAAAAACCCTTAAAGCGGTGGTTTGCCAAGCACCAAATCAGCGCCTTTCTCTGCAATCATCAAAACACCAGCATT
>DNBN01000131.1:0-7726 GCA_003491845.1 Porticoccaceae bacterium
CAATTCTTGTGGATTAAGAGCCATTACGTCGGTACCATTAATAAGGATCTTCCTATCAGTTGGCTCAAGTAACCGATTGAGGTGACGCACAAGGGTTGATTTACCGCTGCCAGACAACCCCATGACACAAAAAATTTCACCTCTCTTAACACTTAGGCTGACGTCAGCAACGCCCACTACGGCATTGTAAGTATCGTGTACTTGTGATTTGCTGAGGCCTTCTTCCTTGATCGCTATTAAAGCTTCGTCTGCTTGGTCGCCAAAGATTTTCCATACATTGGAAATTTCTATAACAATATCATCGGGTGATTCAATAGGCTGGGACGGCATACAAGAGACCTGTTAGCGGCTTGATAAAAGCAAATTATAAAAATAAAGCGGGTATCGGTCATAGACCCATACCCGCAAAGGTACTTATCCCTAAATATTACATTCCTAACCAGGCATCCACACGCTCTGGGTTATTAGCAATCCATTCACTAGCAACCTCGGATGCATCGCGCCCTTTGCCTGAAATTTCATAGGCAAAGCCACTGACATCATCTGCGGTTAAAGAGAAGCGTTCAAAGAACTCTACAATAGCAGGTGAGCGGCCTTGTAAAGATTTAGACCAAGCGATCTGAACATTTTTAAGGGCGTCTTTTGTCGCAACTTTTGATTCTTTATACCAATCTGGTGAATCAGAAGGCTGAACCATTTTATAATTTGCAGCATCATAAGTCGGCTCTGTCAGCATCGCCACATCAAACATAAACCAAATAGCGTGCGGCTTATAGCAATAAAAGGCATAACCTTCATTCTTAGCAATTGCAGCCTTGACTCGAGCGGTCTTCACACTTTCTTCAGCACGAATAGGTTCAATAAAGGGAAGTAAATCGTAATCCCTTACCTTTACTTCGTTTACATTAGCTGAAGCCCAGCCTGGGGCCCCAATCCACATTTCACCTTTGCCGTTGCCATCGCTGTCCATCTTCATTGCAACATCAGGACGTCCAAGGTCAGCGATGTCGGTAATGTTATTGGCCTTACCAAACTGCTCTGGTACACAAAAGCCTTGATTGCCTTCATAGAAGTTTTTGCTTAATTGCACGGTGCCAGCACCATCAACATATTTTTTGGTAAAACTTTGTTGGTTGGGTAACCAAACGTCAGGATGCACATCAATGTCTCCCTTACCTTGGTCCATACCCTGAAAAATGGTGGCATTATTACCGGGTACGAGGTTTGCCTCACCACCAATGCGCTCAACAACGACCGCTTGCAGCAGGGCTGCAATGGCTTGTGCACCCGTCCAAGAAGGAGCGCCAATATTGACACTTTCACTGGCTACACTGGCACCACTGCCTAGTGTCAAACCAAGAGCGCATAAACTGTTAACAAATATTTTTTTCATTGATTTCTCCAAGTATGTATTTTAATCACTTGTGCTAGCTTTAGTAGCTGTGATTATTTTTATTTTACCAACACTAAAAACCATAGTGCTCGTTCCAACGGTAACGCCTGATCCAATTTCTTAGGCATTTAAAATTAGGTAACCTTACTTAGCGATTATCATGCCAATTAATAAAGCATAGATAAAGCCTTAGGTTATGCGTAAATCTGCTCATCAAAATAAATCGTTTGGGTCATCTTTGGTGCATTATCGCTAAGTTGCGTCTGCAACTGCACCATTGGCACTCAAATAACCCAACGACCAGGTTTATGAATCAAACTCAGTTCAAACTAGACCCTCATTCACCATGGGTGGTACTAATGATTAACCCAATGTTTTACTTATGGGCTTAAATATAGCCAGGTAAATCAAAAGTATCAGGATATCCCGACAAGGAAACACTGCCTCCAGTATGCAAAAACACTACATTTTCACCTTGTTTAAAGTGGCCTTTGCGAATTAAATCAATGAGGCCAGCAAAACCCTTACCTGAATAGACAGGATCCAATAAAATGCCCTCATATTGAGCCAACATCTTGACAGCTTCGACCATGGATTTCGTAGGCTGGCCGTAGCCCTCGCCCACGTAATCACTATTGGCTACGACCTGTTCTCGAGCCACCACTGACGGATTCAGCCCCATATAAACAGCCGTACGCTGAGCTAAGTCATAAACCATCTCTTCTTGTTTAGCTTTCGGTGCGCGGACTCCTACACCATACACAGGAATACCGCTGTTTATGCCTGCCATGCCTAACACCAAACCTGCTTGAGTGCCTGAACTACCCGTAGCATGAACTAAGTGATCAATTTTTAATGACCGATCATTGGCTTGTGTCGTCAGTTCTATGGCTGCATTGACATATCCTAGGGCACCAATTTCGTTGGAACCGCCCCCAGGAATAATATACGGGTGCTTACCATCATCCCGCAGAGACTGTGCAAGTTCTTCCATAGCTGCGTTCATATCAGTGCCGGCAGGACGTGTTGAAATAGTGGCACCATGCAACTGATTGAGCATAACGTTGCCACTGTAATTGTAGGCATCGTCTTCAAACCCGGTTCTACTTTCCAGTAAAATATGACATGACATCCCTAGCTTTGCTGCAATTGCACACGTTTGCCGCGCGTGATTTGATTGGGTAGCGCCTTGGGTAATAATAGTATCTGCTTTTTCATCAACAGCGTCTGCCATGATGAATTCTAGTTTGCGAGTTTTATTGCCACCTGAAGACAGGCCGGTGCAATCATCGCGCTTGATCCATAGGTTAGGTCCACCGAGGGCCTTTGAAATATTCTGCATGGGTTCTAAAGGAGTGGGTAGGTGGGCAAAATGTAGTCGGGAAAAGTTAGAAGTATGCATGAGTTATTCCATAATTAATTTAAGGCATGTTTACATAATTTATTTTGCAATAATAATGCTATTTCTTTAGTATAACCTTAAAAAAATGAATGTTAAGAGGAGCAACATAGCTGATGGAACTCAAATGGCTTGAAGACTTGTTAGCCCTGCTTGAAGAAAAGTCAATCACTCGTGCCGCCGAGCGGCGACATGTCACCCAACCAGCCTATTCGCGAAGGGTTAAGCAGATAGAGGACTGGCTTGGGGTAGAACTGGTTAATAGGGCAACAAAACCAGTCAATATCCGCCCTATTGGCCTTGCGATGGAAGCAGACGTGCGCGATTTGGTTAATCGTTTCTATGCTCTACGTAACAAAGCCCATGAAAACCAGAATAAAATTACTTTCATCGCCCAACATACGTTATCGGTGTCTCGGATTCCTCAAATCATTCGTGATATCAATGCCCTATCACCAAAAACGAGTTTTCGCGTCATGCCTGCCAATAATAATGGTTGTCAAAACTTATTCCTTAAGGAAGGCGGTTTGTTGTTGTGTTACCAAAATAGTAACCAACCAATCAATTTTACTCAGGCTTCGATCGCTAAAATCAAGCTAGGCAATGATTACCTGCTGCCGGTAGTCTCTAGGGAACTAGCCATTAAGATGGGACCCATCAAAGCTGGTATGAGACTGCCCATTTTAATGTACCCTAAAGGAGGGTTTCTTGCAGAGTGTTTAGCGCAGATGTGTTTGCCTCGCGTTTTTCGTGACTATCGCGTTGAATTGGTGTGTGAGTCGGCATTCTCTGCGAGTCTCAAAGAAAAGGTTTTGGGCAGCATGGGTATTGCTTGGTTGGCCAAAGACTTGATACAAACAGAGCTAGAAAATGGTGCATTAATATCCCTAGAGGATCTCTTAGGATCTGTGATGCTGGACGTTTTACTGTTTTGCAAAGAGGACGAGGCTAATGACCAAGTGACCAACGCGTTTAATATGATTGGCTCTTTTTAAGCTTCTAAAACCAGCGCATTTGCACAAGCTAAAGTTACCATTTAGTTAGATCTTGGTTCCCAACTCAACTTTGGCTGGGGTAGTGCTATGGATGCCATGCATTGATCGTACTCTTATTTTCTTTCAAGGCTTCAATCTGAGAGTATTATTCATCCAAGGAACAACAAATAGCGTTTTCAAGTTTAGTCAGTAGACTTTTATCAATAATGCGCTGGCCATTATTGAGTGTAATAAAAAACACGTCTTCCACACGGCCGCCAATGGATTGTATTTTTGCTTTTTGAAGGCTAATGCCTAAGCGCATAAACACTAAGCCCACCTGGGCAAGGAGACCCGGCCTATCGGCACTGAATAATTCCAAACGTGTCCAGCTGCGACCCTCTGGGTTGCTCAAACTCACGCTCGATGGCTGATTGAATAACTTGTGGGCCCTCGGCTGGCGTTGTTGCACAATATAGGCGAAGTCCTTGGGATGCAGTAAGGCTTGGGTGAGTCGTTCTTGCAGTTGCGTTAATAGGGTGGGGGTTTCATTAATGGTGTTGCCATGGCTATCCAACACGATAAAGGTGTCCATGCTGTAACCATCTTCAGTGGTAATAATGCGAGCATCTTGAATATCTAGGTTAAGCTGGCCAAGAATGGCACACAGCGCAGCAAATAGATTAGCTTTATCTTGGGTGTAAACAAAGATTTGGGTGCCACCCTCGAAGGCGCTATAAGAGGTTTCACTAATGGCAACTAAAGGCCCTTCAATTTGATGGTTGAGTATGGTCCTTGTATGCCAAGCAATAGTTTTAGCATTTTCACGGATAAAATAATCTTCGCCCAGATTTTTCCATAAACGCATGACTGAGGCGGGGTTAAAACGCTGGGTTTGCAATAGCTTGCGCGCGTCAATTTGGCTCTGTTCTATCAGCCCCTGGTGATCTACAGGAACATCTAGGCCTAAGCGCAGCACTCGGTTGGTTGCGGTATAAAGTTGCCTCAATAAGGATGCACGCCAATTATTCCACAGGGCTGGGTTGGTCGCATTGATATCACTTACTGTGAGGACATAAAGGTAATCAAGGTGTAACTGGTCGCCCATTTTGGTGGCAAATTCATGGATGATATCGGGGTTGCTAATGTCTCGCTTTTGAGCAGTCATAGACATGAGTAAGTGATGGCGAACTAACCAGCTAACCAATTCTGTATCCCACTTGCCCAATTGATGTTGTTTACAAAAATGCTGCACTTCCTCAGCCCCAACAACAGAATGATCTCGCCCGCTGCCTTTACCGATATCATGAAAAAATCCCGCAATATAAAGCAGCTCAATCTTGGGTAGTTGATGCACTAAACGACTCGCTACAGGAAAACGTTCTCGTTCTTTTGGTAGTAATAGCTCACGCATTTTCTTCACAACCTTCATGCAATGGGCATCAACGGTGTAAATATGATACATGTCGTGTTGCATGCGCCCCACGATCTTATTAAAAGCCGGTAGGTAATCCCCCAACACCCCTTGACGCTGCATCTCTAATAACGTGTGAGACATGTGATGAGGTGAGCGAAGCAATTCCATAAAAAGACTATTAACCCGAATATCTCGGCGATACTTGTCATCGATTAAATGACGATAGGCCTGTATCAAACGTTTGCACTCTGCCCCAATAGCTTGGCATTGAGGATGTTGTGCCAAAATAACGAAAGCTTCCATCATAGCAAAAGGTTGGCGTAAAAAAAGGCTTGGGTAGCAAGCTTGTAAGCGACCATTGCGGAGTTCAAAGCGGCGATTTATCGACACTACTAAATCGTCTTCATGGGCATGGAGAATGCCTTGATCAAAAAGTTGCAAAAGTGTTTGGTTGAGTTCGGCTAGGTGCATGGCGGTGCGATAGTAACGATGCATAAATTGCTCGACAGCGAGTTCCTCTTCGTTATCTTCATAGCCAAAAAAAATTGCCAGTTTGCGCTGGTGGTCAAACAGTAATCGTTCCTCTGGACGCTGAGCGATTAGGTGCAGTGCGTAACGAATGGTCCAAAGGTAGCCAGTGCTTTTTCTGAGGGTGTCTAGTTCTGACTTGTTAAGGTAGTTGTGTCCAGCAAGCTGTGCCATATTGCTCAGTCCAAAGTGACGTTTGCCAATCCATCCAATAGTTTGAATGTCACGCAACCCTCCGGGCGAATTTTTGATATTGGGCTCTAGGTTGTATTCTGTGTCATTGGTGCGTCTATGGCGCTGCTGCTGGCTTTCAATGCGGGCTTTGTAAAAGGCTTCATTTCCCCAAGCTTGTTCAGAAATAACCCAATTAAATGCCTGCTCTCTCAATTCAGCCTTACCAATAATGGTATGAGACTCAATGAGGCTGGTGGCGATGGTAATGTCATTTTTAGCTTGTTCACAACAATCTTCGAGGGTGCGGACGCTGGAGCCAATTTGAAGACCCAAATCCCAGATAAAAGTAATAAATTCTTGCGTACATCTATGCCAACTTGAGGCGTCAAGACCGTTGCCTAAAAGAATGAGTAAATCCACATCAGACTGAGGGTGCAGTTCACGGCGACCATAACCACCCACAGCCACTAATGCCGCTTCCTCGGGCCAAGAATATTGCTGCCAAGCCATGCGCAAAATTTGATCCACAAGCCAAGCTCGAGCATGGATCAACTCGTTAATGCGCTTCTCTTTATGCTCTTGAAAAATATCATCGAGCTGGCTTTGACCGGCTTGTAAGGCGGCTTTTAATACTTGCGATGAAGGGAGTGCAGCAAGCTGTTGCTGCAGATGAT
This sequence comes from Porticoccaceae bacterium, assembly GCA_003491845.1. Classification (GTDB taxonomy): domain Bacteria; phylum Pseudomonadota; class Gammaproteobacteria; order Pseudomonadales; family Porticoccaceae; genus HTCC2207. Next base: position 6,560 of record DNBN01000131.1, read on the forward strand.
CATGATCGATGAGTTGGTGTTGTAGCTCCTTGCTAACCAAAGCCATGCTTAGACCATTTCTTCTTTACGAATCGTAAGATTCTCGTAACCGTCAGCGGTAACTAGGATCGTATGTTCAAACTGAGCAGACAAACGCTTGTCCATAGTCGTCACCGTCCAGCCGTCATGTTTATTAAGTTTGACATGACGCTTACCTGCATTAAGCATGGGTTCAATGGTGAAAATCATTCCCTCTTTAAGTTCAACTCCGGTATTGGGCTTGCCGTAATGCAGTACCTGAGGATCTTCATGAAAACCGACGCCAATGCCATGGCCACAGTACTCTTGCACAATGGAATAATGGTTCGCCTCAGCATGTGCTTGAATGACATGGCCAATGTCACCCAAGTGTGCGCCAGGTTTGACTAGAGCAATGCCCTTATACATGCATTCTTGAGTAATGGTCACCAAACGTTCAGCATGAGGCGCAACATTGCCAACGGCAAACATGCGGCTGGTATCGCCATGATAACCATCTTTAATGACGGTAATGTCAATGTTAACCAGATCACCTTGCTTGAGGGCTTTGTCATTGGGAATGCCATGACACACTACTTGGTTAACGGAGGTGCAAATGGATTTTGGGAATCCGTGATAATTTAATGGTGCCGGAATCGCTTCTTGAACATTCACGATATAATCATGACAAATTTGATTAAGCTGATTAGTCGTTACTCCCGCTTGCACATGCGGGTGAATCATTTCCAACACTTCAGCAGCCAAGCGACCAGCTATACGCATCTTATTTATTGCTGCTGCGTCTTTGATTAATATATTCATGGAATCCTCACTTTAACGACACTCTACCTATTTTGAATCGACTCTATCCAGAGCTCATCTTGGAAATTATACCAGACATACCCAAGTTCGATATATTTGTATCAACAATTCTTCCTATAAATTGTCGTCCATGATTTGGAAGCGAAAAGGCTAATTAAAAAGACCAATAAAAAATAGATACCACAGGAAAATGCATCCCTTAGCTAACTTCTCATTCACGAGTCGTTATTTTAATCACGTGGTGTTTTTTCCTGGGGCATGACAATCTTGTAGTGGGTTAAACCCTACTTTCTAGTGATCACCACTGAAATAACGAACTAGGTAACGTCAATATAAATAATAAAATAT
>DNBN01000131.1:7978-10474 GCA_003491845.1 Porticoccaceae bacterium
GATAAATAATAAAATATTTTAACATTCGAAAACCTTTGGATTAAAAATATTTCCATAGCTTAGTTAATGAAGAAGTATTGCAAAATAGTTGTTGAGCTCAATCTAAAAAGACGTTTTGAGCTGCTTAATATGTAAATAAACCCTATTTCTGACGCCTGTTGTAAGAAAACTCAATGAACCCTTGTTAGTCTAACGACATTAGTACTAATACCTATGTTTGTATGATGCCCTTAAAAAGTGTCATGGCATGACTTTTTGCAGAAAATAGAGAGTTTTGAGAAGTCACTAAACTCGCTATTTTATCTGAAGAATAAAAGGATGTATTTTGAAAGACAAAGTCAAAATTAATGATTTTCAGGAGCTGTATAAGTTCTTTTTGTCTGCTAAACAGGGCAAAACAGTATTTTACATCAGTTTTGGAGATCCTTCTGACCAAACTGTAGCAGACTTTCAGGTATGTGAGGTGAGATATAGGCCTCAAGCGACCACCAAAGCAAACAGTGAAAATGTGACCTTAGTGCTAGAGGCTATGCGCAATCAAGGTTTTAAATTTAAGGTTGAGTCTGCCGATCAGTTTCGTATTGAATTCGTCGATGAGGGGCTCATTCACTATTTTGATATTGAGGTTACAGCCTCTAATAATAGTGATTTAGGCTTGCGTTTTAGTGCCAAGCTTCCTGAAAATTTGAGCGTTAAATCGCATTATGAAGAGGTTCGCTTGCCAGCGAAGCGGGATAGAAAAATTAATATGACCATTAAGGGGCAAAACGTTGAAGTTGCCTACCTATCGAGTGATGGAGCCTCGGTATTTATTCCACAAGCTAATTTTAATGATATACAGGTGGGTAAAGCCATCAGGCACATTGAGCTCACCATTGATGGATTTATAGTCAAGGCCAATGCAGAAATAGACCATATGCGCAGGCACATGGATGGACGAAATATAGTAACAAGCCTTAGGTTTATGTTTTTTGGTATCAACGACGAGATTACCCTAGCAAGCATAGTCGAACAAAAGTCAGCCTCCTTATCTTCAAAAGATGCCATGATTCGATATGCCCAGCCACTGGAAATGGCTTCATGATAGGACCACCAAAAGCCAGTTAAATATTAATCCACTGTTTCAACTTACAAACACATCGCTAGGGCACCCACACCCAAAAGTGCATGGCCTATTTCCTTGCTTAGGCCTCACATTTTTAATCTGCCATTCAATCCAACTCACTGCCTCAATAATAATCTGAGAGGACTTTTTTAGCGCTAGTGAATGCGACTTTTTTTAATATGACTTAGTATACAAATCTGAGTAGGTGAGTGAATGCGTATTAGTGAAGGGTTAGCAGTATTATCCTTAGGTTAAAGAGGTTGGATCGTGGAATTGAAACGTTACTACACACAAATAAAACCACTTTTAGTCATTTTTATGTTGCTGTGCCTAATTGTAGCTGCGCAACAACTGACGCAAAATAAGACTATAGATACGCGTGGAGTGAAAGCTTCTTGGGTGCTCCATGATGCAGGCATAAAAGCACCTGACGACGCTCCACTTTGGCAGCCTGGGCATCGAGTTGCGGCAGGTTCTATTAGACAAAGTGTCACTTTTAAACTTTCGTTTAAATCTTCAATTGATGTGCAGCATATTAGTGTGAGCCCTGTCTATTTAGAGCGCGTCGCTGTCGAGTTCTTTGATCAAAATGGACAGCTTATTAATCAGCAAATAAAAGGGGGTGGTGTCGCTGCAAAAACCCTTGATCATCATTATGATATTGATCGATTGATTTTTGACGTGCCCAATGCGGCAGCGACTGCCCAATTAAATGCTAAAGCGATTCAAAATCTAAATGTGCGTTTAAGCTATCCTTCTACTGAGCAGGTTGCCAGTCAGCATACATGGGGCTTAGCTCTAAAGGGCGCTGTGCTGACTATAATTTTATTAGCAGCAGGTTTAGCTTTGGTTGCAGGAATGTGGCTTAAGCAAGTTCTGTTTTTAGCATTTGCAGTACACCAGCTCGTGTGGTTTTTGCTATTACTAAGTGTGAGCCATTTTATCCCCAGTATTTGGCCTCACCTCAACCCTTTGAATGGCCGTTTATTAGGTGCAGTTGTCATCATTGTCGTTATCACAGGCGCTGGTTTTCATTGGGTATTGCTGCGCAATATGAAAACCATCCCGTGGCTTTCGGGGTTCTGCTTGGCGGTTGTGCTGTTAAGCTTTATAAACCTTATATTCTATTTTTTTGGTGATCAAAGGCTGTCCTTAATTATTGCCGCTGGGCTGACCGTTATTTGTGGTGTTATTTTGATCGTGTTGGTGCCCTGGTACAGGCCAAAAGATCACTTGCAGGGATTGATTTTTGAAAAAATCAAAAACCCCTATATGTTTTTTATGTCGCTTGTAGTTTTGGCCGGTGTGTCTCGTTTAGGCTTTGGCCCCAGCCTTCAAACTAATGGTATTTATTTTTATTCATTGGTGACCATTATTATGATGGGCCAGGT
>DNBN01000197.1:0-812 GCA_003491845.1 Porticoccaceae bacterium
ATATTCTCCGAGAGTCTTAACGGCGGCTCAACCTACGACACACACCAGAATCAGTTAAGCGATGACCTCTGGGAGTTCAGCAACCATGACGAAAAGAGCCAGGTCTTGATCTCTGGTGGATTCCGCGTTTTGGTGGAGTTATTGCGTGATTCTCTATCTGCTGACGAGGTGATGCTGAATCAGACTGTCTCACGAATCTCGATTCAAGAAGACACTACCGCCCAAGCGCCCGTGCAGGTTGCGACGGCTGACGGAAAGATCTTCGAAGGCTCCCATGTCATCGTTACCGTCCCACTTGGTGTTTTAAAGGCTGGAACCATCACATTTGAGCCACCGCTCCCAACCAGTAAGCAGGATGTAATCGAGCGAATTGGCTTCGGAAGTGTCGAAAAGGTCGTCATGACGTTCAAAAACAGCTTCTGGCGTAGAAACCCACGGAAGCAAGACCATTTCTTCAGTATTCCCGACCCTATCGCTTCCCACGGCAGTTTCTTCGATGTATCGATGTCATCTGGTGTTGGGCCGGGTTCACCCTCATCTCCCTGTCTTGCGAGCGTATTCGGTCCGCCTAAGGCTGCGTGGGTGGCGGAGAACCCTGAAGCGGCCATAGAAGAGGTGTTATCTGAGCTACAAATGATGTTCCCCGATACGTTTGAGCCTCCCGTCGCGACAGCCGCATCCAACTGGACCACTAGTTCCTTCTCGAAGGGCTGCTACCCTTACACGAGCGTCGACACGCAGCCCGGTGACTTTATTAAATTTGCGGAACCGACGCACAATGGGAGAGTCCTGTTCGCTGGAGACACTTGCGC
>DNBN01000197.1:1159-3390 GCA_003491845.1 Porticoccaceae bacterium
CCAACCGGTATGAGTCGATTTAACTGATAAAGCTCGGACTATATCTGCCTATGAGGATTATTCCTTTAACAAACTCGCTACTTCCCATACGAGACCTTCCTTCATTGATTACCAAAGCATAGCTCAATGCCCTATCCAGAGAACGACACGTTTCAGTCTTTCCCTACAGTCACTTTGTTGGTAGCAAAACCGCCCTTTATTTTCCATTTATAGGCATTGTTCACCAACAGATAATTTACCTCAGACGTCAAAATAACTTCATCGTTAGTGTTGTATCTTGAGAAACTCATGTAAACCATCGCAGTCTTATCATCTTCATAGATCAGCTCTAAAGAATTAATCTTAGAGTAACTCCAACCTTTATTTCTCAACCTTACAAAATCTACTGAGTCCCCGTATTTGTCATAAACATTCTTCTCATCACCCATGAGCCAAAAAAATGGCGACTCCGAACCCTCATTTAAAGCATCAAGATCAGCATTATTAAAATCTTCAACGTATTGAGCAACCGTCTGAATTGGGGTGACTTCGGGTAAGTCAAGATCATCATTGATTTCGACATCATTAATAATTATACATCCTGCCAATATGACAATTGTGACCACTAGTGTAAATAATCTAGTCATTTTTTATTGTTCCTTAAAAAGGTTAAAAGAGTATTATTTTTTTACTATCAAGTTTAAGACGAGTTAATCATGTCTTTCGGATTTGAAATAAAATAGTGTCGGGGATTTTAGACGCGCTAAATGATCGACTAACAACAAAACAACCCAATCGCCTAGACTTAGTGAACTCGCAGCCTGAGGGATAGCGTCAGCTTATTCTCGCTGAAATCACCTATCCACCTCAAAATCAAGCGGAGACATCAATGCTCAAGAGTTACGTCAAACGCAACAATCGAACGCTTACTTGGGCCAGAAATCGGGTGCACAAAATGCATGTAATGTGGGGGGAACAAAACAACCTGACCACTCAAGGGCTTGTGTAATCTGGATGACTCCTGACTTCCGATAGCTACCGAGGCGAGTGCCGGATTAATAAACTCTAGATGCCCCGCAGGAGCTATGGTTTCAGGCACTTGAACATAGTAAATGCCTGAAATTACGGTATATTCACTAGGATGTATGTGCGGACTTTGCCAATCCCCTTCGCCTAATTGATTAGCCCAACTCTTTACTTTGAATGCTGTATAAAGTGGATCAACATTAAATACTTGCACCAAATATTCCTCTATCGAGGGAAATATCACATTACCTTTAAGGAACTTGACCGCCTTGTCTTGAATATCAAGAAAAGACATTTTAGCTGGCGTTTGAAAACCACCTTTAGTCGTGCTGTCACCGTTAGTGGCTGCGTTTTGATCTGTCTCACCTAATTCTTCACTTAGCTTAACAATAACTGACTCAAGATCAGTATTTAAGGCTTCAACCCCCTCAAATTCACGCACCATTACCATTGTAGGGAAATGCTGTTCTAGTCTTTCATTTCGTACACGAACCATTAGTTACCTTTTACCCGCTCTCTGAGCATTTTGGCTAATCTTTTCCGGAAATGGCCTTCAAAAGCACATACCAGTGGGCAACATTATCATAAAAGCTCTCAACAAGAACTCGTTCATTAAGACCGTGAGCGAAGCTATCACTATTTTTCCCATAGTGCCCGTTAACACCATAGCTAGGAATCCCGGCAGCTCTAAAATGCATACCATCAGTGCCACCAGAAGACATGCTAGGAATGATCTCTAAACCTGGATACTTTATATCTATAGCCTGCTGCAGAGCCGCTGTAACATCTTTGCGCAGAGGTGAGGCATCGGTCTCTGTCACTTCATCTAAAAGAACAAATTCAATGCCCGGGTTATCAATAATTCGTTCAAGTTGCGCGCGCGTTGCATCGACACCTGCCCCAGGGAAAACCCTACAGTTAATGGTAGCAGTAGCAGATTGGGGCAAAGCGTTCTCAGCATGACCCGCACGAAGCATTGTAGCCACACAGGTAGTCCCTAAAGTCCCTATAAAACTACTGTCACCTCTGAGTATTTGGATCGCTTTGGTATCTTGGGGGTTTGCCGCAAAACTACGCATTGCCTGACCCAGTTCGCCTTTAGTACGTAAACCAGTGCCTTTAAAATAAGCAAGTGTCAGATCGTTATAGCTGACTGGGAACTTGTAAGCCTGAATATTTGTCAGCGCATTAGCTAAGTCATATACAGCATTATCATCACGAGGTCG
>DNBN01000179.1:0-6192 GCA_003491845.1 Porticoccaceae bacterium
TTCCATTGGGTCGGTTGACGTTGCGCGTGGTGGATTTAAGGCAATCAATCTACGAAAATCATCCACTGGCATAAAAATTTCCGTTTCCTCAACACCAAAAAAGTCGGAAATTTTTCGTAAATTTCGCACCGATGGAAGGTTTTTCCCCGAAAGATATTTTGTTAACTGTTGTCGAGAAATCTGCAAATCACGACTGACAGAGGCGATTGAGTGGCTGTAGCTAATGAGTAGGCGTAAATTCTTTGAAAAAATATTTTGATCTTCCATAATATTACCCCAGCATTTTCTAAAGCATATCATCTGACGCACTATGACGCAAACTATTTACGTTATACGTCTATATTTAGTTGTTAGAAATGTTGATTTTAATTTTATGCCTAATATAAATTTAAAGGTGATTGCCATAAAGCGTATGCCCTTAGGCAATTTTTATTTTAAGGAGGAAATATGACAAAGTTTACTAAAATGGGAAAGTGTTCCCAAGTGATTATAGTTTGCATTGCAGGGTTTGGAATTTCTGCTTCGCATGCAGATGAGATTAGGCTCCAAACACAATCTGATTTTGGACAGCTTGATCCAGCATTTTGGCAAAGCAGCGCAGATCAGACGATCATAGATGCGATCTTTCCAAAGTTGATTGAATTTAAATCAGGCTCAAATTGGGAATGGGAATTGTCTGCTGCAGAGACAATCGAACAGATAGATCCGCTAACGATAAATTTTACATTAAAAAAAGGACTAATGTGGACTGGTGATTATGGTGAAGTAACAGCAGAAGATGTCGAATATTCATTCGAACGTTATATAGATAAAGATCTTGCTGCTCCTAATAGTGGTGACTGGGCTCCACTTAAGGATGTTGAAGTCGTTGACAAATACAGTGGTGTGATCCATTTCAATGAACCTTTTGCACCTGTATGGTGGAGTACACTACCTTACACAGGTGGTGCAATTATCAGCAAAGCTGCTACAGAAGCAATCGGAGGGACATTTTCAACTGAACCTGGCGCAACGGCTGGGCCATACAAAATTGAAAAATGGGACCAAGGTCAACAAACTGTATTAGTTGCTCATGAAGGATGGAATGGTGAAAAGCCAGCATATGATCGCGTAATTTTAGTGCCGATCAATGATGCAAAATCTGCGGAAGTTGCATTTGAAGCTGGGCAAATCGATGTTTCCGGCGTTGCAGTTAGCTCTGTCCCAGAAATGAAAGCCAACATGCCTGTGGATTCTATTTTAGAAGTGCGCCCGACAGCTGGATATTTTTGGTTGGGCCTAAATGCTGAGAATCCATCATTACAAGACGTGCGTGTACGACAAGCGATCACAAAGGCAGTCGATGTAGATGCAATTATCGAAGGCGCATATTTTGGAATTCCTGAACGCTCTACTGGATTGGTTGCACCTGGATTAATTGGCTATAGCGAGGAACAACAACCTAACCGTGATATTGAAGGGGCACGAAAGCTATTGGCAGAAGCTGGTATAAGCTCACTGGATTTGGAACTAGAATTGCAAAACTCTACGGATGAGCAAACCACTGGCTTGATTATTCAAGCAAACCTTGCTGAAATAGGTATCAATGTTCAATTGAACACACATGAAAGTGGGACATTCTGGAGCTTAGGTGATGAAAAAGGTGTCGGCATGCAGATGACATTAAAAGCGTTTACCAGCCCCCCTGATCCTGCATGGTCGACGCAATGGTTCCTTGAAGGTCAAGCCGGTATTTGGAACTGGGAATGGTTCAAAAGTGAAGAATATGAAAAACTGCACTATGCAGCCATCTCTGAGACAGATTTTGGCAAGCGTGCAGAAATTTATCACGAAATGCAAGATATTATGGATGCATCCCACTCGTTTGTTTGGCTTATCCACCCTCCGGCATCTTTAATCTATAAAGACTCGATCAATCCGGGACTATTACCGAATGGCGACTACAAGTTACATGCATTTGCGCCTGCTGAGTAATTAATACTGTAAAGTAGATAACTTACAAAACCCTGTTGGCGGCTATGTTAAGTCGCCAACAGATCATCAAATTTCAAAAAATACTTGGGAAGTCTAATACAATGAATTTAATCGCGCCTACAATTTTGGAACCAACTCTTGAAATTGATCCTAAAGACTTACCTTTTCGAGTGGTTGAAGAAGAAATTTATATTCCACTCAAAGATGGTACGCGACTAGCCGCCCGGTTGTGGAGACCAGAGGTAGATGGAGTTTTCCCAGCAGTTCTGGAATATATTCCATATCGTAAACGCGATGGTACAAGAACGCGTGACGAAGAACAGCACCTATATTTAGCTGGTCATGGATATGTTTGTGCACGAGTAGATATGCGTGGATCAGGAGATTCAGAAGGTATTCAGTTAGACGAATACTTACCACTCGAACAACAAGATGGGCTAGAAGTAATCGATTGGTTAGCTGCGCAATCTTGGTGCACAGGATCGGTAGGTATGTTTGGCCTTTCATGGGGGGGGATTACTACCCTACAACTTGCCTCACATCAGCCTTCAGCGTTAAAGACAATTATTCCAGTCGGGGCGTCAGATGATCGTTATTATGATGATGCATGTTACTTTGTTGGGGGCCTTGCGGGTGAAACACTTGGGTGGGGTGGCGTAATGTTTGCTTTTAATGGCCGACCTCCAGATCCTGCAATTTACGGAGAGAATTGGCGTGATGCTTGGATGCGCCGCTTGGATGAACCTGACTTGTTTATGAAAATCTGGCTGGAGCATCAGCAACGTGATGACTACTGGTTGCAAGGTACCGTTTGTACAGATTACGACCGTATTCAAATTCCAGTTTATGCCATAAGTGGTTGGACGGATTGTTGGCCTAATACAGTAATTCGGTTGATGAGAAATCTCAAAGTGCCGCGAAAAGGATTGATAGGACCCTGGGCGCATCTTTACCCAGATCGGGCGTTGCCTGGCCCTGGCGTAAACTTTTTGGACGAAATGTTGCGCTGGTTTGACCGTTGGCTTAAGAATGAAAAGAATGGAATTGAAGACGAGCCAATGCTAACCCTTTATCGTCAACAAGAGGTATCAACGGACCCTTGCCATGCATCAAGACCTGGAGTTTGGTTGGATGCAGATACATGGCCGAATGAGTCTCTAAAGTACCAAACTTACTGGCTAAGTAGGAATGGATTGGCCGATGTGCCCAATAATGGAACTATGTCGATATGTTCACCTCAATCGATGGGAATGCTTAGTGGTGATTATATGCCACTTTCCAATGATCCGACCTTAGCACAAATGCCGGGTGATCAACGAAGTGAAGATGCTGGATCGTTATGTTTTGATGGTGCGCCGCTAATTGAGCCTTTGGATATCGTTGGTACAAGCAAAATTGATTTTGAGGTTAGCAGCGATGCTGCTAGCGGCCTTTTGGCTGTGCGCCTATGTGATGTTGACGAAAATGGCACATCAACACTTATCACCTATGGCATCGTGAACCTGTCACAACGTGATGGCCGCGAAATATGTGCCGAAGTAGAGGCAGGAACTGCCTATCGCATCCAATATGATTTGAATGACATCGCGCATCGGATTGTTAAGGGGCACAAACTGCGCATTTCTGTTTCAAATGCAATGTGGCCAATGGCTTGGCCCGTTGCGGATAATCATAAACTAACTTTGCATTTAAAGAATTGCCGTGTGAACCTTCCAAATGCCAATCTAGTGCCAAGCGATTTGTCACGCGTGTTGTTTACACAGCCTAGGGTGACAAAACCCGGTGGTGTTGTCGAACAAAAGGCAGGATCGCACAGCCGAACAATTACCCATGATTTGTCCACTGGAAAGAGGGCTTTAACATTGCAAGCTGATTTTGGCGCTCACCTAATAGAAACGGCGGATATAACGGTAACTGGTCATTCTCAGGATCGTTTCGAAATCGCAGATGATAATGTTCTAACGGCCAAAGCTGAATATCAATTTGGTATGGGGTATCAACGTGAAGGTTGGAATGTCGCAACACAGGGTCAAATGACGGTTACATGTGATCAAAACAACTTTTTACTAAAAGGTGAATTGAAAGCCTTCGAAGATGACAAGGAAATATTTTGTCGATCATGGGATGAAACCATCCCGCGGCGTGGTTTTTAGAGCAATGATACCAAGTAAGGCCAGCACATGATTGGATATGCAGTTCAGCGAATTGGTGTAGCGATACTTATTGTTCTTCTTGCAACGACAGCATTGTTTGTCATGATTCAATTTGTTCCTGGGGATCCTGCAAATGTGATGCTTGGGCCGCGCGCTACTCCCGAACTCAAAGAGGCGCTTCGCGAACGGCTCCATTTAAACGACTCAGTTTTCGTTCAAATATACTATTTTTTCGCAGGGCTTCTTCAAGGCGATTTAGGAGTTGACCTCACCTCGAACCGCCCTGTGGTTTCAATTTTAGCAGAGCAAGCACCATACACAGCTATGCTGGTGATTTCGGTATTGTTGGTCGCATTGATGGGTATTCCAATTGGGACTTATGCTGCAGTTCACCGTGGTGGATCATTTGATCAGATCAGTGGTGTGATTTCGGTTTCTATAATTGCAGTGCCACCAATCGTGATAGGCCTTTATTTGATTCTGGTTTTTGCAATTCAGTTGAGATGGCTTCCTGCAATTGGTGCAGGAGAAGGATTTTGGGCAGTAATAAAACACCTGATTTTGCCAACCTTAGCCATTGGTCTGACATGGATCGGTTATGTGTCACGTTTAGTAAGAGCCTCTGTCATCGAAGTGCTTATGCAAAATCACGTCAAAACAGCACGCGCGTTTGGAATTCCTGAAAATAAAATTCTACGACGATATGTGTTGCGCGTAGCGCTTCCAGCGACAGTTACTGTTTTGGGGGTAAGTATTGGATTCATCCTGTCTACCGCTGTTATTGTTGAAATACTGTTTTCAAGACCAGGTATTGGTAAGCTAACTTATGACGCAGTCATCAGCCGAAATTACCCAGTTGTAATGGGAGCTGTTTTGGCCAGTACGGTCTTCATTGTTGTGGCGACCACCTTGTCGGACTTATTGAATGTCATGCTAGACCCACGATCTCAGGATATAAATTCATGACCACAATTGTTGTCAAACGTCCAACGAGATTTGCTCGCATTTTTCAAGTAATACAAGAGCTTTGCTCTAGCCCATTGGGTACTTTCAGTTTCGCGATAGTACTACTATTCTTTGTAGTTGGAATAACGGCAGATTATATCACGCCTTATGATCCAATTAAGATCGACATTCGAAACAAGCTTTCTGGCCCTAGTTGGGATCATTGGCTGGGCACAGATCAGCTGGGACGCGATGTATTTTCTCGTTTGATTGTTGGTACAAAAATTGCGCTGTATTTAGCGGTGACATCTGTATCTATTGCACTGATAATCGGAATTGTGCTTGGGATGATTGCGGCATTCACTAACCAGTGGATCGACTGGGCTCTATTGTTGGTATTTGACACAGTAAGATCATTTCCAGGTATTATGTTTGCTTTGACGATCATTGCGCTGTTTGGTCCAAGTGTAAATTCGATAGTTGTTATCATCATTGTCTCGACTTTTCCTTCTTACGCTCGACTGGTTCGCACTCAAGTTATGTCACTTCGCAATGCCGAGTTTATAGAAGCGCAGCGCGCTATGGGTGCAAGTACGTCGCGCATTCTACGCTTACATATCCTACCAAACGTGATTGGTCCTGTATTGATTGTAGCGAGTATGGATGTTCCGCTGGTGATCGGCGTAGAGGCAGGGCTTAGCTTTCTTGGCCTAGGCGTGAGACCACCTACGCCCAGTTGGGGTACGATCCTGAACGATGGATTTTTATTCATTAGAAATACCTCCTGGATTGTGTTTGCAGGTGGATTGCCACTGATCCTGACAACAGTAGCATTCACGTCCTTAGGCGAAAGCCTGCGAGACATTCTTGATCCCAAACTTCGCAAGTAGAGCTGACAGATGCAGAATAGAAAAAACCTGATCGACATCAAAGACCTCAGTATCAACTTTGGTTCAGTTCATGCAGTTAAAAACGCTGACATGACAATTAAAAAGGGCCAGATCATGGGCTTGGTTGGCGAAAGTGGCAGTGGCAAATCTACATTAGCCAATGCTATTATTGGTTTACTCCCGCATGCGGCAGAGATCACAGGCGGGACAATGGAATTTGAGAATCGCAA
>DNBN01000179.1:6518-8006 GCA_003491845.1 Porticoccaceae bacterium
TATCTCAAGATCCGATGAGCGCATTAAATCCGACTTTGCATATTGGACAACAAATGTTGGACATACAATACTGGAGCGATGATACCAATGCCGTCAAACTTGAACGTGCGTTAAATGCGCTTGAGCAAGTCAGAATGCCCAACCCAATATCGCGTTTGGATATGTATCCCTATGAATTGTCTGGCGGTCAAAAACAACGGGTGTGTATCGCAATGGCGATAATGGCACGCCCAAAGCTATTGATTGCAGATGAGGCTACAACCGCACTCGATGCCACATTGGAAGTTCAAATCGTTAAATTGTTGAAGGAACTCCAATCAGATATTGGTTGTGCCATGTTGTTCGTGACCCACCATCTAACTGTAGTTGAGGCCCTGTGTGATGACGTCACAGTAATGTATCAAGGGGATATTCGAGAAACTGGTTCTGTAAGTAAAGTTTTCACAAGCCCATCAGATGACTACACAAGGAATTTATTGCGATGTGATCCTGCACGAATTCCAGAAAAATGTGGGCGACTACCTGTTATGTCTAAACCCGAACTTAAACGCGTTTCTGATCCTAAAATGGACAAAGCCCGGATTGACACGGTGGCTGCACCTGTCCTTGCGATCGAGGACCTTTGCGTAACGTTCACGAAACAACGCAGTTTGATTGACTTACTTCAAGGGAAATCAGGGGAGCGAATTGAGGCAGTGAAGGACGCGTCACTTAGTGTTGCAATAGGCGAGACTGTCGCACTGGTCGGAGAAAGTGGATCAGGTAAATCCACGATTGCGCGTGCCGTATTTCGACTTGTAGCATCCCAAGCTGGAAGTATCTTGTTTGAAGATGCTGACTTGTTACACGCAACACCTCACGAAATGCGAGCCGCACGCAATCGCATGTCGATGATGATGCAAGACCCTATTGGCAGCCTTAGCCCAAGAACAACGGTTGGGACGGCTTTAGCGGAGCCATATATTATTTCAGGTCAATCTTTGGACCTAAATTTACGCGAAGAAACAGAACGATTGCTAGAACTAGTTGGTTTGCCAGCTGATTTTGCTAATAGATATCCTCATGAACTGTCAGGTGGGCAAGCGCGTCGCGTTGGTGTTGCAAGAGCACTTGCACTCAATCCTAAGCTGGTCATAGCTGACGAGCCAACTGCGGGATTAGATGTTTCAATTCAAGGGGAAGTGTTCAATTTACTCGCCAGTCTGCGTGAGAAAATGCAGCTTTCAATATTGATCATCACCCACAATCTTCATGTTGTGCGCCATTTAGCAGATAGAATGGCAATTATGTATCACGGCAAAATTGTTGAAACTGGTGATACTGAAACAATCATTAGTAAACCAGTGCATGATTATACGAAAAAATTGTTAGCGGCTAATTTGGAAACCAAATACTAAATTTGTTGGGTTGGGTTTTGAAGAGCCCAGATATTAAAAGTGAAACGCGTCCATGCCTTATCTAGTATGTCTGAGAACAGCTTAGTGTTGG
>DNBN01000249.1 GCA_003491845.1 Porticoccaceae bacterium
ATTTTATCCGCCAGGGTATTACCACCATCGCCAATTCCCTGCACAGTCACGACTTACCCTGGCCTTTAGATGAGTATACCGCCAATCTGAAAATGGCCCCTAATATCGCCTACTTTGCGGGTTTTAACTGGACTCGAAAAACGGTGTTGGGGTTGGATAATCGCTCGCCCACAGATGCTGAAATGCAAGAGATGAAAAATTTGGTCAGGGAAGCGATGGAACAGGGGGCATTTGGACTATCTTCGGGTATGGAATACGTCCCGGCCGTTTATGCATCCACCGCGGAGATAGTAGAGCTGGCTAAAGTGGCTGCCCAATGGGGTGGTATCTATGTGACCCATATGCGAGACGAAGGGCCTAACCTGCTTAAATCTATCGGTGATAATGCCGAGATTGGCAAACAGGCCAAGTTGCCGGTCCATATCAACCATATAAAAACTACTGGCGTCAGTAATCATGGTAAGAGCGCCGACGCCCTAGCCCTTATAGATACTGTGCGGGCGTCTGGTGTGGATATGACTCTTGATATTTATCCCTACGCTGCGTTTATGACTTATTCGGATCTGCTGTTCCCAGCATGGAGTTTGGCCGGAGGACAGCAGGAATTCGAGGCGCGCATAAATGATCCGGTACAGCGGCAGATGATAGCAGAGCAGATGAAAATCATTTTTCCTCAACAGGCCGGTGCAAGCTTTGACAGTATCCAGTTTGGCAAGCTACCCCATCTTGAAGGCTATGCCGGTCGTACACTGGGTGATTACCTGCGTGATAACGCTATATCAGAAACCATGGATGCCGTTGTGGAAAGTTTGATCGACTTGCAGTCTCAGGGTCGTTTTACAGCTATTTATCACAGTATGGATGAGGCAGATATAGAAAGATTTCTGTTGTATCCCCATACCATGATTAATTCCGACGGTGATCTTGCCATTAATCAGGATAAGCACTACCACCCGAGAACCTATGGTTCGTTTCCGCGGGTGCTATCAACCTATGTACGCGCTCGAGGGGTGCTGAGCCTAGAGCAGGCGATTTATAAAATGACGGGGCAATCTGCACAGCGATTGGGGTTGCACGAACGAGGTGTAGTAAAGATCGGTAATTATGCGGATCTGGTGATTTTTGATGATAAGACCATTACCGATAACGCCACTTTCCTTGAGCCCCATCAATACAGTACCGGGGTAAAACATCTGTTGATTAATGGTCAGCTAGCTATACAGGATGGCGAGTTAACGACTGCACTACCCGGGCAAGTACTAAAACATAGGCATATTAAGGGCCATTTTGGAGTGAATTGAATATGGATGAATTAAAAAATAAAGGTTCGAGCTCTCTTACTTTGAGGTGGCCATATTTGATCATATTGGGAGATACTCAGGAGTTAGTCGATGCCAAAACAGGTGCAGGGTTGGTGCAGTGGTGCCCAGAAAAAGTGGCAGGTCAGCTACGTTTTGACAACTGCCTTGTAGATTTGGGCGTCTCAGATTTGTCAATCTCTGAGGCGATAGATAGAGGAGTAAAAAGTGTTGTGATTGGAGTTGCCCCTACCGGCGGGCAAATTAACCAGCGCTGGATCTGCCTATTGGAGGAAGCTGCTGCTGCTGGGCTTGATATTGTAAGTGGCCTGCATTGCCGATTAGAGGACTTTTCCAGCCTCGTGGCAGCTGCTGAGTCGTCTGGCGCTCGTCTGGTTAATGTTCGTACCTCCGCGGATAATCTGCCAATAGGTACGGGCTTAAAACGCTCCGGCAGGAGGTTGCTGACCGTAGGAACAGACTGCGCTATTGGTAAAAAGTACTCGGCACTTTCTATCACTCAGTGTATGAAGGATCGGGGCATAAATGTTGATTTTCGCGCGACAGGGCAAACGGGTATTATGATTACCGGTGAGGGGGTGCCCATTGATACCGTAATGGCCGACTTTATTGCTGGTGCCTCCGAGGTTTTATCACCTACGAACTCTGAAGATCATTGGGATATCATTGAAGGCCAAGGATCTCTGTTTAACCCATCTTATGCGGGTGTGAGTCTGGGTCTACTGCATGGTTCCCAGCCTGATGCTATTGTGGTGTGTCATGATCCAACTCGAGAGGTGATCGACACCGCAAACCATATACCCCTGCCCAGTGTGGCTGAGTGTATTAACTTGCATTTGCGAACAGCTAAGCTAACAAACCCCAACGTATGTTGTGTAGGGATTTGTGTTAACACTTCTGGCCTTGATGTTGAAAAAGGAAAATCCTATTTGGAAGAGCTTTCTGCGGAGCTGGGTTTGCCTTGTGTTGATCCGATTCTTGATGGTTGCGATGCAATAGTTGATAAAATTTTGACCGAATTTGTATGAGAAGGTTAGTTTATGCGGCAAGTTAAGCTAGATATTGAATCATGGCCATTGATGGAGCCGTTCGTTATTACAGGTCACACATGGACACATTGTGATGTTTTGGTCGTCAGTATTATTGAAAACGGCGTTACCGGTCGTGGGGAAGCGACCGGCGTTTATTATCTGGACGAAACCGCTGAAAGCATGTTTCAGCAGGCTCTTGCGATTCTACCAAAACTGGAATCCGGTATTAGCCGTGACCAATTGCAGTCTCTGCTACCTTTGGGGGGCACACGTAATGCAATTGACTGCGCCCTTTGGGATATTGAGGCGAAGAAATCTGATCAAAGCATATTTGAGTTAACCGGTATGGCACCCTTCCCAGTGCGTACAGTGAATACTGTCACTATTGATACCCCTGAAGAAATGGCGGACAAAGCCAAGGCTATTACCTCTCGCCAGATCAAAGTTAAGCTAGATGGAGAATTGCCATTGGAACGGATTAGCGCCGTTTGCAAGGCGCGCCCCGATGCCGATATTGTGGTAGACGTTAATGAGGGGTGGAGCTTTTCACAGTTAGTGGAATTGGCACCTCAATTCAAGGCGCTTGGGATTAAGATGATTGAACAGCCATTACCACGAGGCGAAGATGATGCCCTGGAAGGATACCAATCGCCTATTACATTGTGTGCGGATGAGTCCTGCCTAGATGCATCAGAATTGGAGCAGGTGGCAAGACGCTATCACATGGTGAATATCAAGCTAGACAAAACGGGCGGCCTGACCGAAGCGTTGAATCTTGCGCGGCGGGCTAAACAAAAAGGCATGATGCTAATGGTTGGCAATATGGTGGGCACCTCGTTGGCAATGGCGCCAGCCTATGTGATAGCTCAGTTATGTGACTTTGTTGACCTCGATGGGGCACTTTTTCTACAAGGAGACCGCTGTTTTCCGATGAGCTATGAGAACGGAGTCGTCTCTGGCTTATCAACTCAATTGTGGGGTTGAATAAATATAACTTCTTAGTTGGACTTTTCTGCATGCTCATAAAGACGATCTATCAGCTCACTAAATTGCTGGCGTTCAGTGTCGCTAAAACAGGTGAGTAGTTCTTGCTCATAATCATAGGACATTGGTACAAGCTCATCATAAACTGACAGTCCGGTCTCTGTTAATCTCAGCATAGAGCGGCGCTTATCCGTAGGGTCAAATGCTCGCTCTAAAAGTTTACGCTGTAATAATTTACTGATTGCTCGGCTAAGTATGGACTTTTCAATCTGAGTCTTTAGGGACACTTCATCAGCTGATACTCCCGGATACTCTCCCAACACCGCCATAATTCGCCACTCGGTAATGCTCAGAGCAAACTTAGCGCTGTAGGTTTCAGAAATTAGAGCACTAATGCGATTCGATAGAATCGATAACCGGTACGGTAAATAACGCTCTAGCTGGAGTATTTTACGGGCTGACT
>DNBN01000205.1 GCA_003491845.1 Porticoccaceae bacterium
GGCGCTTTGAAAATGAACAGTCGAAAAATAATTAGTCTGTTACTGATCGGAATTGCTGGAGTTGTTTTGTTTAAAACATTGGGTGATGACGCGCGTCTCCACAACCCCAAGGTTTTTGGGCCACCCGAAAAAACCCAGTGGAAGCCTGTTGGGCCCCGTGTAGCGGGACAGCATAGCTACGATATTATCCCCGAGCCGGATACCTGGAGCGCCATACATGTTAATGGAGCCAATTCGGATGCTGTCTGGGGTGTTGCCGCGCCCATGTTTGAACTCGACTGGGTGGCAGAGCCTGGGTACTTTGTAGGTAATGGCCCGCTGTTTGATAACCAAGGCAATCTCTACTTTAGCCCGCAGTTCTACCATGGTGAGCGCGTGGTGCTGGTGTCACTCGATGGCAAAACCGGTGAGCGACGCTGGACGATACCCGCTGACAGCGATATACAGGCAAGCAGCCCCGCCTTCATTTTGAATGACCCGGAAAACCCTGGGTCGCAAATTATTTATATCATTGGCTATAACCGCCTTATGGCTCTACGGCCGGACGGTTCTATGATCTGGAGTAAAGATACGGGTCTCAGTATTCCCGTTTCGGAACTGAGCAATAAAGCACAGGGCAAATTTCATAGTTTCAATTATCACCCAGCGACAGATTCACTTATCTCCATAACCAAAGCCGGGGCATTGTTTGCATTCAGCCGCAAGAGCGGAGAACTGATAGCCCCTATCGGACAAATACCCGGCGCGCCAGCCATCAGCGGCAACGGCACGAAGATCCCCGATTTTATCCTTAACAAAGTCGACCCGCTAATGGACGAAGCCTTTGGCAAAACCGACGAAGGCTTGAGCTTATTTTCATCCGCCGTTAATTATATCTACGGTGGCGGCGGCATTGTGACTAACTTTTTCAGTATCGATGCCGATAGTAGCCGCATCTATATGGCCGCTACTGCGGATGATGCGGTTGATGGTACAGAAGATGGTAGGTCTGAACTCGGCGCTATTTATGCCCTCGACCTGGTCGATGACGGCAACGGCGGTTTCAAATTTCAAGTATTAAATCATAAGACATTTAAGGGCGGCACTGGATCAACTCCGGCGCTCAGCGCAGACGGTCAGCGCCTGTATGTATCGGATAACGAGGGCCATGTTATCGCGCTGGATACTGAACTAGCTGAAGTGTGGCGGTTGGATGTGGGCGAGCCATTGGTGGGTTCGATCACGGTGTCAGCGGATAACGACGAGCTTTACGTCGTCACTGCAAGCGACGTGATTCAGTTGATCGACAACGGAGATCAGGGGAGTAGAGCCTGGACTGCTGAACTTACGGGCTTTGATGGTTATGCGAATGTCGATGTGCAATCTAACGGCTTGACCGCAACGGTAACCGCCAACGGTGTGGTTATTATGATCGGTGGTGGCAAAAAATTGTTCGGCAAGACCCTTATGCTGCATGTGGGTATGGGGCTGTTAGATCGAGAAACAGGGAAGTTACGCTACTTTACCGAAGGACGTGAAGACTCACTGGCAATGAGCGTTGTTGCTGCGGATGGCAGTATCTATGTTGCCCACTCACCCTTACGACGCGCCGTGGGTAAAGCTATGTACCCCGAATTAACGCCGGATGTGACCGGTGGTATCGCGCGCTTTAAACCGATTCGTTTGGATCTGTTAGCGCGGGACGCTATCTGCGCTGCCGAGGCCCGCGGCGCCAATGCCAGCACCCTTAATCAGACCACAGAACTGGCAGCCATTAATACCGATATCCGGCAAATAAAAGTATTGGTCAAGCAGGCTGATGACGCCATCATTAAGGCTGTCAGCGATGGTGATATGACTGCTGAGGATGCTACGAGGTTGGACAATCTTCTGGCACAAAGCGCGACCAATTTGACCCCGATGGGCTTAACGCAATCGGTTGCGCATCTGGCTGAGGCCTGTGCGATTTTCGATTAATAAGTGATTCTATTTATATCGAGAGGGAATCTACAGCTAATGCGGGTGCTACCGAGCCATGCAGTTCGATTGATTTCAAGCGTCGCTCCGTCATTATTGCCTTATGATATCCCCTTCGGAGCTAAATTAGTTGTCCTGCTTAGGGAGCCTCTGATCATGGCGGTACTTATTTGGCGTCATATCGTTCCAGCGCACAAAGGCGCGGCGAAAGCTAACAGGTTCGCTGTAGTTTAATAACGAGGCGATCTCCGCAATAGTGAGTTCAGTCGCTGCGAGGTATTGACGTGCCAAGATATTTCTTACCTCATCGCATATCACGCGAAAATTAGTACCTTCATTTCTGAGACGACGTCTGAGTGTGCTCTCACTCACATACAGTGTTTTAGCGATATGATTGATATCAGGGAATTCGCCACCAGCCTGAATTAACATTCGCCTTATAGCAGCAGAGAAATTCTCTATCCTGTTTAGTCCGCGCAACAAATCCTCACATTGCTGTTGAAAAATCACGTGTGCCACCGGGTTAGAAGAAGTAATTTTGGACTTAATGATACTTTTAGATACTACTAATTCACTATGACTTTGGTTGAACTTAGTGGGCACGCTAAGGATGGCCTTATAGGCCTGCAGGCTGCTCGCATCATCATGACTGAAGCGAAGTTCACTCTGGTTGGTCACACGATTAGTAAGAATTTGGGCAATCCGTACTATTTGGGAAAACACCAATTCAGTAAGGAGTCTTTTCTGCAGTGGATTGCCTATCTCAATGTAGGTGCGCAGAATAATATCCTCATCTGACTCCAAGGTTTGAAAGGATAACCCTGGGCCAGTAATGGATTGGTAGCGGAGTAAAAGCTTGAGTGCCTCCTGTAGGGTAGCGCAACTCATCAACGCAAAACCAAAGGTGCCCAGATTAGTTATATCGGTTCTTTGTCCGAGACGAATCATCAATGTAGGGTCATTGGTTAGAGCGACTGCAGCCTGAAGCAGATTAGGGATTTTAGCTCGCTCTATGGTTTGCGTTTCTCGACCTTTAAATGTGCCGAGCTCGGGCAACTCAAAAAGCTGCTGTGAAGAGATGCCTTGCTCTGCCAAGATCATGAGCAGCTGTTCGAATAGATGATTATGTATCGGTTGGTTGGTCACCACATTGGCCTAATTTATCAAGTTTAATTGGTCTCAAGCGCCTGAGACCTTAACATGGTTGAACGAAAATATCCCTAAGCTTGACTGAAAATATCCCTGCTATTAAGAGATAAGGTGATATCGTGATCGCAATATAAACGAGGAGAGCCCTATGACTGCAATAAACTTAGAATCCACAATGCCGAATGATCTTTCTATTGAGGTTAGAAATATGACATTTGAGCTGGAGAAGATTCTGGCGACTGATTGGGCAGATAATGACCCATTTTTAACTGCGTTTTTTAATGCCATGAGCATTAGTTTTCCATCAGGCGAGCGAAATTTTATTGACTCTGTTCGAGCTTACGAAGACCGTATCACGGATCCAAAGTTAGCCAGCGAAGTTAAAGACTTTTACCAGCAAGAGGCCATACACAGCCGAGAGCATCGAAAATATAATAGGCTGCTATGCCAACAACGAGGCTATGATTTAGCTAAGCTGGAGAGAGTTTTTCTGAACCGACTTGAGAGTGCAAAAAAGAATCCACGGTACACTCCTCGTGTCAATCTGGCTGCAACTGTGTCAGCAGAGCATTTCACTGCCACCTTTGGTGAAAATCTGTTAGAAGAGCGTTTAATAAAAAGTATGCCTAAGCCTATAGCTGAGCTTTGGCAGTGGCATTCGCTTGAAGAGCTTGAGCACAAATCTGTGGCATTCGATGTCTACAATCAAATTGGCGGCAGTTATAAAATGCGGGCGAGCATGATGCGCTTTGTAATTTTCTTTCTGTTCAAAGATGTTTTTTCGGTGGCTGTTAAAATGCTGCGTCATGATAAGCAACTTTGGAAGTGGAAAACCTTTAAAAGTTTCTCTAAATTCCTGTTTTCAAAAGACGGTTTTATTAGAGCTCATATCCCTGCCTATAAAGCTTTTTTCCAGCAAGATTTTCATCCCTGGGAAATAGATAACAGTTCCCTGTTAAAGTCATGGCAAGAAAAGCTGCAACCGGCGGTTGCTGTTGCATGATGGCGGATGATCTTACGGAGCTGCTATCTGATTCTGTACGGCATCAAATTATTGTAGCTACAGCCATAAAATATGTTGTTTAACAGTTAGAGTTAAGTAATTCAGTTATCAAAAAGTTAGTCATCATTGCTGCCCTACTGATCGCTCTGGTTGGGAGGGTTGCTAAGGTTCTAAAGAAAGTAGTAGAAAAGTAGCTAAGTGATTGATTTATATGGTAGCTACGGGTGGACTTG
>DNBN01000251.1:0-7564 GCA_003491845.1 Porticoccaceae bacterium
TAGAAAATTTTGCGCCGCTTCACGGTTGGTAGCGACTCGCTGGTGCTCATAAATACTTTGACCGGAGGCTATGAGCATGCAAGAAACTGCAAAACCGGCGAAAAATTCGATTATAGTTGAGCTCAGTTTTTTAACATTTTTATCATATTGTTGTGCTTTTAAAAAACCCATCAGTTAACTCCTCACTCTTTGATTTCAAAATTTAAAGTGGCCTTGTGCCACAATATTGCTGTGCACATATGATGCTGGGGCGTTGGATACCAAGGTCTGAATTAAATATTCATTGTGCTGCTGACTAGGCATTTGACTGTGGACTGGACGTATTGAGCTTTCGGCAAAACCCCGTATATGAATCACTGTGTTTAGATCGAGCTGAGCCCATGAGATAGTTGTTAAGACAGCAGGGAGAGGCATAGCCTTCCAGTTGTAAGTAGGATTACCCTCGTCCCATAGTTGCATATTGGGAAATGACAGCGCACTTAAACCGGCCGATAAAAGAGGGAACAATAAGAAACATATACACGCAACAATGCGTTTGTAATAGCTGACATCCATGTCTGTAATCCCAAATTGGTAGCGAAATTAAAACTTTTATTGTGTTACTAACAAAGCATAGAAAAATTCTGGGTAATTGCGCGCCGAAATCCTATTTTTTATTCAATATCGTATAAATTTTACTGAAATTGTGATGTACACCTCATTTTACAGGAGAATTCAGCTCACCGGACACTCCACTTCATTGCCGTTGACATTGTGATAACCGTCACCATTGGTATCTGATGAAAGATATATACGACCACTGTAATAAAAAACCACCTTGCGACCAGTGCCCAATGCAGGGTTGTCATTACATACAAGAAAATTCCCCGACTCCATCGCAGAGCCTACCGGTTTAAATCGTACGTAAGACTTATTGCGTCCAGAAGCCGATAAAACTACTGTTGTGCCTGTAATAACGGCCTCACTGACAACAATTTCGCCATTATCTATTTGATGGTTGTCATTAATATCTATAAATACATCAATGGCATCACCATTTTCGCTTACACAATGACCATTAATATCAATAACACAAGCTGTCACCATTTCGCCTTGAGTGATAGCCAGATTTCGAGCCAGTTGCAGGGCATCGCGAATCGCGTAAGTCTGCGAGAGTATTTTCTGCTCTACCACTACTGCTGTATTGGAGGAAAATGATAGAGAGACTAAAATCGATATGATGGCCAAACAAAACAGCAACTCTAGCAGCGTGAAACCGACGTTTAATGCTGTAAAGCAGGTTCTCTTCATTTGCAAATCTTCCTTGATTTACTGGTTTTCTGAATGAGAAAAGTAACCGATTAATTATCAGTTTGTTTTGTGCAAACTGGTCGAGTGCCGAGAAAAAAAATGGCGTCGTTTCCAATAATTTGTGCAGCAATGTAAGTGTAGAGGATTTGACCTATGCTAAAGACGTTAATTGTGACCAAGGAAATTCTCGAACGCCCTGAGCGTTACCCGGGGCGAGCACTCTAAACGACGTTACTCGCTTCGATAGCACGTCATGATGACTATTATTTTCATTAAAACGTCACTCAATCTCTCAGCCTTTTTGGAGTCCAGTTCAGGCACCTTTTGGTCAGTCATTTGATCAGATAAGTAGGCAGACTGGGCGATCTCCATCTGCACCGCCTGAACCGAAGCTTGGGGATCTCCGTAGTGACGGGTAATGTACCCACCTTTAAAACGACCATTATGCACCGACGTAAAACCGCTTTTATGTATAACTGAGTACAGATCTTGAGCGAGTCGGGGATGGCAAGATCGGTTATCTGCCGTGCCCAAATTAAGGCTTGGTAACCTGCCATCAAAGAAGCGTGGAACCTCGGCAGCAATACTGTGTGCGTCCCATAGCAGTGCATAACCATGAATAGTTTTGATTCTTTCCAGTTCTGCAGAAAGTGCCTGATGATAAGGTTGCCAGTAGCGTTCTCTGCGCAGTGCTATTTCATCGTCATTTGGCAGTTCACCATGTCGATAGACGGGTTGGTCTGCAAAAGTACTAGTGGGACAGAGCTCCGTTTCTCGCTGCCCAGGATAAAGGGCGGCACCTTCGCTAGATCGATTGACATCGATGACATAGCGAGAGTAGTTGGCAGTCACTGTGGATACCGGAAGGCGAGCCAGAAATTTATAAAGTTGAGGTACATACCAATCAGTATCCGCTAGTCGCTTCCCCTCCAGGGTAAATCGCTGTCTGATCGAATCGGGAACCTCGGTGCCAGAGTGAGGAAAACTCACCAACAACGGCCCGGCAGCCTGCACAACAGTCACTATTTCCATTCTTAAACGTTTCCCGAAGGCAAAATATCATTTACCAGCACAAAGAAATAGTCACTTTGAATTAACTTTTTCGCCGCTTCAATATCGGGAGCAAAGAAGCGATCTTCTGTGTAACTGGGCACTAGAGTCCTTATCTCATCAACCACATGCTGGAGCGGCAATGAGGTATGGTGTGGCAAATGAAATTCCACCGCTTGCGCCGCACTTAACAGCTCCACTGCAAGTACATAATTACTATTTTCTGTCATATCTCGCAACCGTCGCGCACCAAAAGTTGCCATACTTACATGGTCCTCTTGATTGGCCGACGTTGGAATACTGTCCACACTGGCCGGATGTGCCAAACTCTTATTCTCTGACACCAGCGCAGCTGCAGTAACCTGTGCAATCATAAAGCCAGAATTTAAACCACTGTTTTCCACCAAAAACGCCGGTAACCCACCATTCATAGAAGGATCCACCAACAGCGAGATACGTCGCTCAGATATGGATGCAATCTCAGCAATAGCCAATGCTAAATTGTCCGCAGCAAAAGCCACAGGTTCAGCATGAAAATTACCGCCGGAGAGTGCTTCTAAGGTATCAGCAAAAATCAATGGATTGTCAGTTACTGCATTGGCTTCAATTTGCAGTGTGCGAGCACTGTTATTTATGATATCTAAACAGGCTCCCATGACTTGTGGCTGACATCGTAAGGAATAGGGATCCTGAACCTTTTCACAGTTAACATGGGACTCCAAAATACTGCTGCTGTGTAAAAAATGAGTATATTTTTTAGCGACTGCAATCTGTCCTGGCTGACCGCGAAGTTGATGAATACGATCATCGAAGGGGACGGTGCTACCTTTCATTGCATCCACCGACAAGGCGCCGGTAACCACTGCTGCAGCAAACAAATTTTCAGTTTCAAACAAGGCAGCCAGTGCCAATGCAGTTGAGACTTGAGTACCATTAAGAAGCGCTAAACCTTCTTTAGGACCCAGCTCCAGTGCTGTTAGCCCAGCCTCATTTAAAGCTTCAGTAGCGGTCATTAACTGACCTTTGAAGTGAACATCGCCAACGCCAATCAGGGCCGCAGCCAAATGTGCTAAAGGCGCCAAATCACCCGAGGCGCCGACAGAACCTTTACTGGGAATACAGGGAAGTATGTCCTGATGATAAAACTCTATAAGTAGTTGTACTACGGATGATCTTACACCTGAATATCCTTGGGACAAACTAATAATTTTTAGAATAATAATCAGTCGAACCACGGCATGGTCAATTAATTGGCCAACACCAGTACAGTGTGAGAGCACTAGATTACGTTGCAACACACCAAGTTGATCATTCTCAACACGGGTTTTGGCTAAGAGTCCAAACCCTGTATTGATGCCGTAAGCAGCACTACCTTTGTCGACAATATTTTGAACGGCTGCTGCGCTTTTATTTATATCATTCCAAGCGTCTGGATAAAGTTTAAAAGGGCAATGGTTAATGTAAAAATCTCGTAACTGAGCCAAAGAAACTACGCCAGGTTCTAGGGTTATCGTATTATTTTCGGTCATAAATTGGGGCATTGCAGTCTCCTCTACTCCTTTAAGCTACTGTTGGCGATGCCAAGCATTGGTACATTTAGGCCTTTGTCTTTCGCACAGGCAACAGCATCCTCATAACCCGCATCAGCATGCCTAACTACACCAGTGGCTGGATCATTCCAAAGTACCCGCTCCAACCGCTTAGCTGCCTGTTTAGAACCATCTGCAACTATAACGACCCCAGAGTGCTGAGAATAACCCATGCCAACGCCACCCCCATGATGTATTGATACCCAAGTCGCACCGCTAGCGGTATTTAGCAGCGCATTGAGTAAAGGCCAATCTGATACCGCATCAGAGCCGTCAAGCATAGACTCTGTCTCACGATTAGGACTGGCAACAGAACCGGAATCAAGATGGTCGCGGCCAATGACAATGGGCGCTTTCAATTCACCACTAGCTACCATCTCATTAAATGCCATCGCAAGGCGATGACGCTCGCCTAGTCCAACCCAACATATGCGTGCGGGCAATCCTTGGAAACTAATTCGTTGTCGCGCCATATCTAACCAATTGTGCAGATGTTTATCATCAGGTATGAGTTCTTTAACTTTGGCGTCAGTTTTATAAATATCCTCAGGATCACCACTTAAAGCAACCCACCGGAACGGCCCAATACCTCGACAAAAAAGTGGTCGCACATAGGCTGGTACAAAGCCAGGGAAATCAAAGGCATTCTTAACGCCCGCATTAAAGGCTTCCTGACGGATATTGTTACCATAATCAAAGGTGGGAATACCCATCTTATGGAAATCTAGTAGCGCTTGAACATGAGTTGCCATGGATATGCGCGATGCCGCCATTACCTGTGCCTGATCCGTGGTTTGCAACTGTTTCCATTTTTCCGCTGTCCAACCACTGGGTAAATAACCGTGAATAGGGTCATGAGCCGAGGTTTGATCAGTTACTGCATCCGGACGAATACCACGTCTAATCATCTCTGGTAAAACCTCTGCGGCATTACCTAACAGACCTACTGAAACCACTTTCCCTTCGCTAATGGCAGTATTAATGATCTCCATGGCTTCATCCAAAGTGTACGCTTTTTTATCGACGTAGCCTGTACGCAGACGAAAATCAATGTGTTTCTCCTGACATTCAATAGTGAGACTGCAAGCCCCGGCAAGACTCGCAGCCAAGGGTTGTGCACCGCCCATACCACCAAGCCCGGCTGTAAGTATCCATCGTCCCGATAAATCGCCGTTATAATGCTGCCTACCCATTTCGACGAAGGTTTCGTAGGTACCTTGAACAATGCCCTGACTGCCAATGTAAATCCACGAGCCAGCGGTCATTTGTCCATACATAGCCAAACCTTTGCGATCGAGCTCATTGAAATGCTCCCAATTAGCCCATTTGGGAACCAGATTAGAATTAGCTATAAGCACCCGAGGTGCCTCTGAGTGGGTCTTTGCAACCATTACCGGCTTACCGCTTTGCACCAGTAATGTCTCATCTTCATTTAAATCACGCAGACATTGGATGATTTTTTCATAACTCTGCCAATCTCTAGCTGCTTTGCCAATGCCACCATATACCACTAGATCTTCCGGTCGTTCGGCAACGTCAGGATGTAAATTGTTCATTAACATCCGCAATGGCGCCTCTGTTGTCCAATGTTTAGCGGTCATTTGGGTTCCAATTGGAGCCTTTACTTGTCGTGGTGTTTTATTTTGATACTCAGAGGTCATGCTAATTCCTTTAAATATATCATTTCAGCTTGGCTATAAATCTACCGTTCTATCGGTAAATACGAAGATATACAGCAAAATCTGTATAGTCTTGTCTATACAGGTAAAGATATTCTATACTGTTCACTCACGCAACATTTATATCAAACATTTTTACATAACAACGGTGCGATTATCGCTATGACAATGCATGATAGCCTATGGATCAATGCCACCTTGACCATGATTACCGAAGATGGCCTTCCTCAGACACTTGAGAATGCAGTAATTGGCTGTAGAGACGGTCTTATCACCCATATTTCTAGTATGGAATCACTGCAGCATTCAGCTTATGAAATGGCTAAAATAGTTCATGATGTCCAAGGCTCTTGTATTACTCCCGGTTTAATTGACTGTCACACACACCTTGTCTTTGGAGGCAATCGAGCCACAGAATTTAACCTGCGATTGCAGGGGCAATCGTATCAGCAAATTGCTCAACAAGGCGGCGGCATTATGAGCACTGTGCGTCATACCCAAGAAGCCTCAGAGGAACAGTTACTGCTATCCGCAACACAACGCCTGAAACAATTAATCAGTGACGGGGTTACAACCCTAGAAATTAAGTCCGGCTATGGCCTTACGCTAAAGGACGAGGCCAAGAT
This sequence comes from Porticoccaceae bacterium, assembly GCA_003491845.1. Lineage (GTDB taxonomy): Bacteria > Pseudomonadota > Gammaproteobacteria > Pseudomonadales > Porticoccaceae > HTCC2207. The sequence continues at coordinate 6,235 of DNBN01000251.1, forward strand.
GCTGAGGGTCGCTCGCAAACTGGACAGTCTAGAACCAATTACTGTGAAAACCACTTTTTTAGCTGCCCATGCCCTGCCACCTGAGTACCAAAACCAACGCTCTGACTACATTGACTTGATTTGTAACCAAATGTTACCGCAACTGCATAGTCTTGGCCTAATTGATGCAGTTGACGGATTTTGTGAAGGTATTGCGTTTTCAACTGATGAAATCGATCGTGTATTTACCGCAGCTAATACCCTAGGTCTGCCGGTAAAACTCCATGCAGAACAACTATCAAACTCAGGAGGTGCTGTGCTTGCTGCACAACATCAAGCGCTCTCTGCAGATCATTTAGAATATGTTGATGAAAAAGGTGTGCAAGCAATGGCCGATAGTGGCTGTGTAGCTGTACTACTTCCTGGTGCTTTTTATATGCTCAGAGAAGCGCAGAAACCGCCGGTCACGCTGTTACGTAAACATGGCGTGCCCATCGCTATAGCAACTGATGCTAATCCAGGTAGCTCACCTGTGCTGTCTGCTCGCCTTATGATGGTAATGAGCTGTCAAGAGTTTGGCCTTACTCCTGAGGAAGCTCTTAAAGGCATAACAATCAACGCCGCAAAGGCATTAGGCATGGACAAAATAACTGGCTCACTAGCACTTGGAAAAGCCGCGGATTTAGTTGTTTGGGATGTTACACAGCCATCAGAGTTAGCTTATTGGCTAGGCGGAAAACTTGCCAAATCAGTTATAAAAGCAGGCAACTGTATCTATCGGTGCGATATACCATCATCCTAGTCAAACTGTAGCTACTCTTTTTGCATGGTCTCTGTGAGTGAGAAAGACTGCGCAGAATGGTATAGGTGGGCAACAGAAATTAATTGGCCTGAAGACCAGGTCCGTCGGTCCAAGATCAAGCAAGGAATGTTGTCATCCATCCGCAACAATTCTTTTATAATGTTACTGGGCATAGCGGCTCTAACCGTGTGTTCGACTTTATGTAAAGGCACCTTTGCAAGTAAATAAGCTGCAGGTGTGGTCATTTTGAGATCAATATCAATGTAGCCTGGCACTGCTTGAGCGTTCACATAGCGATCTTCTACTTGTAACATCTTACTGTCTTCTCTATGCACTATAGTGGTGTGATAAACTGTTGTAGCGGCCTTAGAAAGCTCCATTTCTGCAGCAATAGCTGCAGTCAGAGAAGTAGCTTGGTGGGTTACTACAATATTACTATAACTGTGGCCACGCTCGGCAACCTCCTCCGCAATGTTGCGTACTTCCAGCAAATGGCCTTTGGTTTGGGCCTCAGCCACAAAGGTTCCTACTCCAGCCACTCGGGTGAGT
>DNBN01000251.1:7783-10397 GCA_003491845.1 Porticoccaceae bacterium
AGTATTCCCTCCGCGGCCAATTCCTTTAGCGCTCTATTGGCTGTCATTCTTGATACTTTTAATTGAGTAACCAACTCATTTTCAGAGGGAACACGATAATTGGGCAATAGCTCACCGCACTCAATTTTTGCCAAAATAAACGCTTTAACCTTTTTGTACAGGGGTGCGATAGACTGTTCAGCATGAATCATGGGCGGTTACTCAATAAGAAATAGATTTCCTGTATATACAGGTTGGGTTATATTATAGCTCAGGCTAACCCGCACGCAATACTAAGGTATGAAACACCTATGTCCCAACAGAATTATTTTATTAAACAGGCGCTCTTAAATGATGGCTGGGCCAACAATGTCCACCTAAGAATTAATAATACTGGGGTCATAACAAGACTAGAAAAAAATACACAGATAACGCCAAACGACCAACATCTTGGTACGGTTGTTCCAGGCCTTGTAAATTGTCACAGTCATTCTTTTCAGCGATCTATAGCTGGGTTAACCGAATATCAGGTATCTGCGGCAGATACATTTTGGTCTTGGCGCGATACCATGTACCAGCACGCTAATGCACTTAATCCAGATCAATTAGAGGCTATTAGCGCCTACCTCTATACAGAAATGTTAAAACAGGGCTACACCAGTGTTGCTGAGTTTCACTATTTGCACCATCAACCTGGTGGCCAACCCTATTCTTCTATCAGTCAACTCTCAGAATCTATCATTAACGCAGCTAATACCAGTGGTATTAATCTTACCCTATTGCCCACGCTATATATGACCTCAGGGTTTAAGCAAGATGGTTTGTTAAATCAACAAAAGCGCTTTGGTAACAGTCTAGAGGATTATCTGCGACTACATGAAGATGCGACAAGACATGCCAAAAATTATCCTCAGCATCAAGTGGGTTGTGGCATACATAGCCTGAGAGCTGTTCCAAAGACCGCTCTAGATGAGTTAGTTTTTCATCTGTCCAGATCGCACTCCACCGCGCCTATTCATCTACATATTGCCGAACAACTCAAGGAGGTAGAGGACTCGAAAACATTCTTAGGAAAGCGCCCTGTAAGTTGGCTATTAGAGAACTATAAAGTGGATCAGCAGTGGTGTCTCATCCATGCCACTCACATAAACAAACAAGAAACTAAAGCGCTGGCACATTCAGGCGCGACGGTTGGACTCTGTCCCACCACTGAGGCTAACCTAGGTGATGGCCTGTTTCCTCTTCGAGACTTTCTTGATCTTGGTGGGCATATTGCCATTGGCTCTGATGGCAATACCTGTACTAGTCCTTTGGAGGAAATGCGACTTCTCGAATACGGGCAACGACTGATTAGTCACCGTCGCAACATTTCTTCGGACAAACATCAGCGTCATACAGGTATGAGCCTATTCTCCCGCTGTCGCCAAGGAGGTGCTCGGTCTATTGGCCAGCCCACAGGAATGCTCCAAGAGGGTTGTCGCGCCGACCTGTTAGTGCTCGATGACAGTGCTGCAGACCTTAGGGCACTTCCCCCTCAATTTATCATTGACACTCTGATATTTGCACCAAATCAATTGCTTATTAAAGATGTTATGGCAAATGGAAAATGGTATGTAAAAGACTTTCAGAGTATTAATCAGGTTCCTATCAACATCAGATATATAGACACAATAAGCAAGTTGCGAAGTTAATACGTAACGTCTGAGATACCCTTATATTAACTTATTAATAGCCATTTGGCGGTCCGACAATCAAGAATAGAACTATTTTCTTCACTCAAGGAGCCTTGCAGGTTAAGCATCAAATTGTTCGTTGCCAGTGGTTTATTGGCAAGCATGAATTAACTGGTCTATGTAATAATTAATATGTTAGCTATCCTGACAAGGCACTGTTTTTACTGAAAATTAAAAAAGGTCATCCAATGAATAACCAAACCAACATTTTATTATTAGCCTCCATTGCTCTTTTGATATCTGCTTGCGCTGGCAGTGGCGGATTATATGAGCCATGTCGTCGATGGTCCTAAAGCGGTTAAATATACTGACGATCTAGCTAGTTGTCATTCTCTGTCAGACGAACGGGAATATATCAATGGGGACGAAAAATCTTAGCTATTGGCTGGCGCTATAGTTAGCGTTGGCGCTGGAGGTATTGTAGGTTTAGAGGGCGCAGTGGCTGGCGCGATAGCCGCCTCAGCGGCAAGGGGCGGTAGTCGAGCATTGGAAGTACATGATGAGAAAAAAAGCATTGTGATAAAGTGTATAAAAGGACAAGGCCATAATATTGTGGGTTAACCCGCCCATTGCCTTAATTAACCTGGTGGTGCTAGATTAATATTCAGTAGGCCAGATAGATCCGGTACGGTTTAGTTGTATCTATATGGCATACAATTGAGATATCTTAGCTAGGTAACAACGTTTATGTCGAGTGCTGCCTAGTAGAATTAGTAGCATTTTGCTGCACGGTAGTTGCCTTGGTTATATTGCGATAAAAGCAGATGGATTTTGATCAATTAACTCGCAAGTTCCTGGCTATCCGTTTGTCTCTTGTCTCAATGCGCGATTAATTAAAAATCTGAGGTCAATTCATCATCAATAAATTGGGGCGCTAGGAAAGGGATGTCCGGTGACCACTG
>DNBN01000228.1 GCA_003491845.1 Porticoccaceae bacterium
AGTGGTGACTTTGTCGGCTATAACTTTGTCCTTGGGCGCTATTTGTTATTTTATTTTGCAGACGTTTCTGGCCATGGTGCATCTTCGGCTTTTGTGACGGTTCTATTACGTTTTATGATTGGACGCGTGATTCGTCGCCACACTACTGAAAATGACCATGTAGCGCTTCAGGAGGCGCCTCTGGGGCTTCTAGAACACATTAATAACCAGATCCTTGCTACAGACTTAGGTAAGCATTTAACCATTGTTGCTGGCTGCTTGGATACCCATACAAGTGTTTTGCGCTATGCGGTTGGTGCTCAGCTTCCAAGACCCATATTAATTACTGAGGGTAAGGCGCAGTATTTACCGGGGAAAGGTAAGCCTGTAGGAATTTTTGAAGATGCTGTTTGGAATGTGGAGCAGATTCTATTGCCTGAACGATGTGCCCTAGTGCTTTTATCCGATGGCGTTCTTGATCTGGTGCCAGACAAAAATTTGGATGATAAAGAGCAAACACTATTGCGCTACTTGTCTGATAGTTCTGAAAATGCCGATTCTCTCAAGAATGCCTTATCTGTGGATATTTTAGAAACTCCTCAGGACGATATCTCTATGTGTTTACTAATTAGAGGAATGTAGTGTGAGTCCCGGAAAAATTCTTGTGTCTAATAAAAAAGGAATTTATCTACTCAAATTTCGTGGTGATGTGCGAATGACGCTCTGTGGAACTCTAAACCGTCACATTGAGACCATCTTTGGTAGTAAAGATGTCCGGCGTGTAGCAGTCGACATGTTTGATGCTGAGGGTCTTGATAGTACCACTCTAGGTTTGGTGGCAAAGTTAGGTCTTTATTGTCGAAAACACTACGGTTTTGATATTGAGGTTTTTTGCAAAGACCCCAGTATATTGAGAACCTTAGAAAGTATGAGTTTTCATGAAATTTTTGACATTTTTAGTCAGCTTCCACAAATAAATACAGGCACCGAATTATCTGAGATAGGCGTTGAGACACAATCAGAAGAAGCTGCTCGAAAGCAGGTCATAGAAGCTCACCGCATATTAATGGCCCTAAGTGCCCGTAATCAGCATGAATTTCAAGACTTAATTGAGGTGTTGGAATCCAACGGTTAAATATCTTCTTTGGCTTTTATCTTGCATTGAATATATTCACTGTGCCTCATGTGCAGTAGGTCTGCGACTCTACGAATAATGCTTTCTTCATGTTTATCAAGGTGACCATCAGCATAAGCTACCTGCCACATTGCGGTCATTAGAGATAATTTCCTAGTTTGGTCAAAATGTTCATTAATCTCTTTGGTAAACTGGTACAAGGATGTGGCCTCGGCCACTTCTTGCCTAGATAAATTAATGAGTTCCTCTACTTGCTCAAGCTTTAGATCTAGCATCCGAATTAACGTGTCAGTGATAGATTGAAGCTCCTCATCATCAAGGGCACCATCAATAACCATGACTTCTATTAACAGTGCGGCAGTAGCCAGTTGTTCGGTGCTTACTGAGTTCTTAAATTCCTCTAATTCTTTTTTTGAAAAAAAATTCTTAATTTTATCAATCATTTATTTACCTTTAGTAACCAAGATTCTAGTTTAATCTGATCTGCAATGAAACTTCTGATGCCTTGGGATAATTTTTCAGTGGCCATTGGATCATCGTTTAGCTCGTATCGAAATGCTGACTCATTACCCAAAGAGTAGTATATTTTACTTCCCGTACTACTTGCATCTAACTTGCGTTCAAGTGAACCAAAATCATCGTCCAATGCTTGAAGAAGGTTGGGACTAATAGTTAGCCGATCACAGCCTGCGAGTTCAGTAATTTCACCGATATTTCGAAAGCTTGCACCCATTACCACGGTGTTATACCCACATTGCTTATAGTAATTGTAGATGCGCGTCACAGACTGCACGCCAGGATCTTCATCAGGACTATAGTCCTGCTGGTCGGTATTGGCCTTGTACCAGTCCAAGATGCGGCCAACAAATGGTGATATGAGATATGCACCGGCGTCGGCCGCTGCCGCAGCTTGAGTGAAATTGAACAATAGGGTCAGATTGCAGTTGATACCCTCTTTCTCCAATTGCTCTGCTGCACGTATGCCCTCAAATGTTGATGCCATTTTAATTAAAACCCTATCCTTCCCTATTCCGGCCTGTTGGTAGAGATCAATTAATTGCCGTGCTTTGATGATTGAGCGCTCTGTATCAAAGGACAATCTCGCATCTACTTCAGTTGATACACGGCCTGGTACTACTTGAATAATTTTTTGGCCAATGCCAACCGCTAGTTTATCCATGCACAGAGAAAGTTGTTCAGTGCTAGAGAGGTTTTGCATAGATACATCAGAAACAACATCATCAACCAAGGATTTGTATGTAGGCATCTGAGCTGCTTTCAATATGAGTGATGGATTGGTAGTTGCATCCTCAGGTGAATACTGGCTAATAGCCTCAAAATCCCCTGTATCTGCAACTACGGTGGTCATCTCTTTTAGTTGTGCTAGTTTGCTTTTCATACCTGTTCTCTAGTTAAGGGTGAAGTAGCGGTTAAAGCTGTTGTTAAAACATCAATGGTTGCGCCTGGTTTGTGTGCATTCTCACTAATATGCCGTCTAAACAGACGGGCGCCAGGCTGGCCATGGAACAGACCTAAAATATGTCTGGTCATAGCGTGTAAATTCGTCCCTTTGCTTAGCTCATTATCCACGTATTGGATGAATTGTTCAGCGATATTTTCGCGAGTTTTGATACTTTTAGTAGACCCATAGATTAATTGATCGACGTTGGATAACAAAAATGGGTTGGTGTAGGCTTCTCTACAAATCATTACACCATCAATTTTAGTGAGATGTGCAACGGTCTGATCTAGACTGCTAATGCCGCCATTGATGATAATCTCGGCGTTAGGGAAATCCTTTTTAAGTTGATAAACTCGGTCATAGTTTAGCCTGGGGATCTCTCTATTTTGTTTTGGACTCAGTCCTTTTAACCACGCTTTGCGGGCATGAACTACAAAAGTATTGCAACCTGCCTCGGCAATAGTGCCAATAAAATTGCACAGAAATTCATAGGAATCATAGTCATCTACGCCGATTCTATGCTTAACAGTAACCGGAAGGTTGGTGGTCTCAAGCATGGTTTTAATGCAGTTTGCCGTTAATTCAGCATTTTTCATCATGACTGCCCCAAACATTCCATTTTGCACACGATCGCTGGGACAACCACAATTTAGATTGATTTCGGCATAGGGATATTTCTCAGCAATTTTACAGGCAGCAGCTAAATCAGAGGGATTACTTCCACCTAATTGGAGAGCCACTGGATGCTCTTCAGCGCTCATTGCAAGGTGGCGCTCTTTATCTCCATGTAATATGGCACCAGTTGTGATCATTTCTGTGTAAAGCACCGCATGTTGACTGATAAGACGCATAAAAAACCGGCAATGTCGGTCTGTCCAATCGAGCATTGGGGCAACGCAAAATTTTCGATTAATTGGCATAGTTTGGGGCTATCAGTTATTAGGCTTTTA
>DNBN01000184.1:0-6682 GCA_003491845.1 Porticoccaceae bacterium
GTAACAGCAATCTTGGATCATCATCTTGGGTAGACCCATCAAGTAAAATACCTCGGCACTGAAGTTCCTTTGTAGGTTCGCCATGACCGGGTAAACGATCAGCTAGCATATCGTAATAGGTATCTGGAGGAGCAGTCATAAAAGGTATGCCGCGGGATTTTAGTTGATCCCAGCTACCAATAATATCGTCAGTGGAAAAGGCAATATGTTGGATACCCTCTCCATTATAGGCCATTAAAAATTCCTCAATTTGACCGCCTTGAGTTGATTCTTCATTTAGTGGTATGCGTATTTTTCCATCAGGAGCAGACATAGCTCGCGACTTAAGGCCAGTATACTCTCCAGTAATATCGAAGTACCGAACTTCACGAAAGTTAAATATCCGCTCATAGAAATTGGCCCAGTGATTCATTCTACCTCGATATACATTATGGGTTAAGTGGTCAATAACGTTGAAACCACAGCCACTTGGGTGACGATTATCAGTGATAAAGTCAAAGTCTATATCGTAAATACTATTGCCTTCGCTATAGCGATCTATCAAGTAGAGAGGAGCGCCGCCAATGCCTTTTATTGCAGGTAAGCGCAGCTCCATGGGACCGGTGGGTATATTCATGGGTTGAGCACCTAGGGATAGTGCACGTGAGAATGCTTGTTGTGCGTTTTTTACACGAAATGCCATGCCGCATGCTGAGGGACCATGTTCATCTGCAAAGTAATGGGCATGACTTTCTGGTTCATAATTGATGATAAAATTAATGTCGCCCTGTCGATATAGTACTACGTCTTTTGATCGATGATTTGCGACATGTATAAAGCCCATCATCTCAAATACAGACTCCAATTGGCCGCGTTTTTCGCAGGCAAATTCTACAAATTCGAAGCCATCGAGGCCCATGGGATTACTAGTTAAATCGTTCACTGAAAGACCTTTGCAATTATTAGTTGTATATGCAACTAATATATGTTGAAAATACAATTGTTGTCAAGCATCATCTCCACATGGCCACTAAAACTCTGCAACATAAGATTCTTCAATTGGAACGCTATTTACCCTACCGATTGTCAATTCTATCCAATAGGATAAGTGCTAATATCGCGACGACTTACAGCGATAAGTTTGGATTGTCAGTTACTGAATGGCGTATTATGGCGGTTATTGGAGAGTATTCAGGTATCTCTGCTGACGAAGTGTCTGCGAAAACTCAAATTGAAAAATCAATGTTGAGTCGAGCTATCAGTAAATTATTACAGCGCAAATTATCGTCTAGGGATTTTGATCCGGCAGATAAACGCCGCTCAATGCTTAAACTTACAGTGACTGGCTGGTCTGTTTATGAAGAGGTAGTTCCCATATCCTACGCTTATGAAAAGGATTTATTAACCTGCTTTAGCGAGACTGAGAAGCAGCACTTCAGTATTCTCATCGACAAACTTTATGAGCAAGCTGATAAGTAGGTTGAGGTTTTTTAGCCATCACTGACAACTGGTTCATTAGGCTGCTACCGTCTATTGAACAATATTAAAAACTTGATACAAGTCTGTCTAACCTTGCGTAATAATGACATTAACGTTGTGATTACAATTACTGCCACGTTACCAGAGATTTCATCGGTGATAGTTGAGAATAGGACCGATTACTTTAGGATAAAGAGAGGAATACCATGTCAATAATAGTAAATCGACGAGATCTTGATTTCGTGCTTTATGAAACACTGGGTCTTGAAAAGATTCTTATGGCGGATCGCTATGCGGACTATGACCGTGAGTCTCTGGATGCCATGTTGGATCTTTGCCAATCGGTAGCCGAAGACAAATTTTTGTCTTGCGCATCCAAACTAGATGCCAATGAGCCAACCTTTGTAGATGGTCAAGTAGAGACTATTCCAGAACTTAAGGAAGCTATTAAAGCTTACCAAGAAGCTGGGCTTTGCGCCTCCGCCTATGATGCAGATGTAGGTGGCTTGCAATTGCCTTGGATGATGGATCAAGCACTTAATGGTATGTTCGTCTGTGCCAATAATCCGGCCCATATTTATCTATTTTTGACCCAAGGTGTAGCCAATATGCTAAATGCCTGTGGATCCAATGCGCTTAAAGACAAATATTTACCTAACTTAGTAAATGGTAATTGGTTTGGAACAATGTGTTTATCTGAACCACAAGCGGGGTCTTCGCTTGCTGATATTCGAACCAAAGCGGAGCTAAATACTGACGGCTCTTACTGTATCACTGGAACAAAGATGTGGATATCAGGTGGAGAGCAAGATATTACCGAAAACATCATTCATATGGTGTTAGCCAAAATACCTGGCTCACCGCCTGGAGTAAAAGGTATTTCTCTGTTTTTAGTGCCAAAAAATCGCGTTAACGACGATGGCAGTTTGGGAGAATACAATAATATCGCTCTAGCTGGTCTCAATCATAAGATGGGCTGTCGTGGGGCTACAAATTGTTTGTTAAATTTTGGTGAGTCCGGAGAATCTATTGGCTTTTTAGTGGGTGAGCCTAATCAGGGGTTAGCCAATATGTTTCATATGATGAACGAGGCACGGATCTCCGTAGGAATGTCTGCAGTTATGACCGCATTGGGCGGCTATCTGTATTCCTTGGACTATGCACGTAATAGGCCCCAAGGACGATCACTGGTGAATCGTAATCCAGAGGATTCACAGATTATGATTAGTGAGCATGCGGATATCAAACGTATGTTGATGGCTCAAAAAGCGTATGTAGAAGGGGCGCAAACGCTTATTTACTATTGTGCTGAGTTGATTGATACAAAGAAAATTAGTGACGATGAGATCGCTAATAAGCGTATAGACCTGCTGCTTGATTTACTCACTCCGATTTGTAAATCATGGCCTTCAGAATTTTGCTTGGAAGCAAACAAGCTTGCGATGCAAGTCCTGGGTGGTTATGGCTATACCAGAGAATACCCAGTAGAAAGACTGTATAGGGATAATCGACTCAATCACATTCATGAAGGTACCTGGGGTATACAAGGGCTTGATATTCTGGGCCGGAAAGTACGAATGCAGGGTGGAGCCGCGGTCGTTACTTTGCGCGAGGAGATAGAGGCTACGATTAATTCTGCTGGGAGTCAGCCTCAGTTGATGAGTTTTTGTCAGCAATTAATCGATGCTTTAGGGTTGACCGAAGCAACCATTGCTGCGGTTGATCAGGCTGAAGATCCATCGCTTGCACTAGCTAACGCTACCGTATTTTTGGATGCTATGGGTCATCTAGTGATAGCGTGGATGTGGCTAAAGCAAGGTGTTGCGGCAATAGAGGGCAAGACTAAGAAAGATGCGGCAGACACGGCCTTTTATGATGGAAAAATAGCAGCTATGAGATACTTTTTTCGCTATGAATTACCAAAAATACAATCAAGTATGCGCTTGGTCGCAGAGTTGGATAGCACTTGTTATGACCTAACCGCCGACCAATTTTTGGGGGTTTAATGGGTGTAGTTACACCGTTGCAGCTGGCGTTCTGAGGGAATAGACCTGTTGATGCCGTAAACTTTGATATCATTCTAGCTTTGAGATTATTCTATGTAGATATTGCTGATCTATTGTATCGCGGCAAGATTTCAAATGGATTTAGCGATAATTGATACTGATGAATCGACCCTTGAGTCATCAGTTTATGTTTACAGACGCTGCATGAAAGCTGAGAATTCATTGAAAGGCTATAATTACTATGTTGAGCCTTTTCAGATACCAATCTACTTTTCTGAGAGGGCTATTTATGTCTGGATACAAAGCACCTGTCCAAGAGTTCATGTTTATTCTGGATGAACTTGTTGGTTACGACGAACACAGTAAGCGGCCGGGTTATCAAGATGTCGGTAAGGATATGCTAGAGGCTATATTGCCCGAAGCAGCCAAGTTTTTTGAGCAAGTTGTAGCGCCAACAAATCTTGTCGCCGACGGACAAAAGACTCATATTGAAGGTCGAGCCGTTGTTACAGCGCCCATTTTAGATGGCATCAATCAGCAAATGGTTGATGCAGGATGGAGTGGTCTTGGTGGTTCACCTGAATATGATGGCTCTGGATTTCCTGGGGTTGTTGATGTGGTGGTTCAAGAAATGCTGCAGTCAGCTAATATGGGATTAAGTCTATTACCAATGCTCACTAGGGGAGTGATACATGCTCTTCATCTTTACGGAACAAAAGCGCAAAAAGATACCTACCTGCCCAACCTCATCAGCGGTGTTTGGTCGGGCACTATGAATCTTACTGAGCCTCAGGCCGGTTCTGATTTGTCTGCTGTGCAATGTAAAGCGGTTCAGCGTGATGACCACTATCTAATTTCGGGACAAAAAATCTATATAACGTGGGGTGATCATCAGCAGGTAGACAACATTATTCATCTAGTGCTAGCACGTTTGCCCGATGCACCTGAGGGAAATCAGGGTATTTCGTTGTTTCTTGTACCTAAGTTTTTGGTTAACACTGATGGTACTTTGGGTCAACGGAATGATGTATATCCAGTTGGTGTCGAGCATAAGTTAGGAATTCACTGCAGTCCTACCTGCACCATGGCCTATGGTGATGACGAAGGCGCTGTGGGGTATTTGGTGGGGCCAGTCAACCAGGGCTTAATGTGTATGTTCAGTATGATGAACAACGCACGATTGTCGGTGGGCCATCAAGGCGTAGCCATTGGCGAACGAGCTTACCAGCAAGCCGTAAGCTATGCTGCGGATAGAGTGCAGGGCAAAGTTCAAGGGGTAAAAGGGCGAGCGTCCATTATCCATCATGGTGATGTCAAACGTATGTTATTACAAATGCGATCTCTCACTGAGGCCGGAAGAGCCATGTCTGTCTTCACCATTGCAGCGGAGGATCGTAGTCACCATAGTATTGATGAGCAGTCTTCAGTGATTGACAAAAATTTAGTTGAAATACTCACTCCTTTGGTAAAAGGGTGGTGTACCGAAGTGTCAATGGAGGTAACATCTCTGGGTGTGCAGGTTCATGGTGGCATGGGGTTTGTCGAAGAAACTGGTGCTGCACAACACATGCGAGATGCACGAATTTTACCTATTTATGAGGGTACTAATGGTATTCAGGCTCTTGACTTTATTGGTCGTAAATGTCTGCGTGATGGTGGTGAAGGAATACGTTATCTGCTGGAAAATATGAGGCATACGGCGGCTACAAGTTTTTCTGAATCTGTTAAAATCAATAAGCTAATAGAGGGTTTACAGCAGACTATTATTGAATGTGAAACAGCGCTTGAGGTAGTTCTAAGCGATGCAGCAAGAGCCCAATATTCGGCTTACAATTTCATGATGCTATATGGCAATTCAGTATCTTACTGGTTAATGGTTAGATTGGCAGTTGCATCCCAGGCCCATATTGAAGAGGGCAGCACAGATCGATTTTATGGGCAAAAAATTGCAACAACAGAATTTTTCGCCGCACAGATATTACCTCGTAATGCAGGGTTTCTGGGCGCTATTAAGGCTGATTCGCAGAGTATCAACGACTTTGAAGTAGAGGATTTTTATCGTCAATAGCGCTACTCATGGCTTTGGTTACCGGGAGAAATTGTTATTGTGCAGGTGACAACTTAAGGTTGGTTCTAATCATAGCTGGTTAGCCAGAGCTTTTACTCAGCACTAGACCAACGATCAAAGCAACAGATAGAATAAAAAGCAATGTGAATAAAAATCCTCCTAGAATAAATGCGAGGGGGCTACCTTGGTTAAAATCACGCTCACGATTTTTGTCGCTTTGTACACCAAAGCCGGCGGCAAGAATACTTAAAACAAGGGTGGTTAAGTTAGGTTTTTTGTTTGGCTGTTGATTTTTATTGTCAGGTTCTTTCACAGTGATTTCCGATACATAGGGGGATTAAGTCGTCGACCTTAACGGTAGTATGTTTGATCAAGTTACAGTCAAGTTTACCATTCTTCAAGGGTCCGTACACGTGCATTGATCATCGGTACTGTTGAGCGTCGTATTGAACGTGGGTAAGATAGAGTTATATCAAAGGTAGAGTACTTAATAAGTTGGCCATTGACTTTGGATGGCGTAACATACACTGCAGAAACACTTCATGCCATCAGGATTTTTTATGTTAAACGTTACTATTACAGAATCGGCTCAAGAGTATCTGGCAGGCCTGTTAGACAAGCAGAATTGCGAGGGTATTGGAATAAGAATGTTTGTATCGGATCCTGGAACTCCAAAAGCAGAGACCTGTATTGCCTACAGTCGTCCAGGGGAGCACAATGATGAGGACATGATTGTAGAGTATGAAAAATTTAATGCCTACTATGAACAGCGCAGTATCCCTTTTCTGGATGATGCAAAAGTTGATTTCGCGGAAGATAAATTTGGCGGTCAGCTGACGATTCGCGCGCCAAACTCACGACTTCCTAATATTAATGATGACAGTCCATTGGAAGACAAGGTCAATTACTTGCTCTACAACGAAATTAATCCTGGTCTTGCCTCTCATGGTGGTGTGGTTTCTCTAGCTGAATTAGATAATGGATTTGCTGTTTTAGAATTTGGTGGTGGGTGTCAGGGTTGTTCTGCGGTAGATTTAACGCTAAAAGAGGGTGTTGAAAAGACCCTTATGAGCAAGATTCCTGAGTTAAAAGGGGTCAAAGATGTTACCGATCATTCGGATACTACAAATGCTTATATGTAAGGTATAGG
>DNBN01000184.1:6995-8599 GCA_003491845.1 Porticoccaceae bacterium
TTTCTACCATTTCTACCATTTCTCCGGTCGAACAAAGATGCCTTTTGGAACAAATTCTTTGAGTAGTGTTTGCAACGCAGTAAGGGCATTGCTCGCGGTACATAATTCACGTTCGTAGAGACGTTGCAGCGCGTCCCCTATGTTACGCTCTTGATCAATACTTTGAAGTCCCTCATTCTCTAAATCAGTCAGTTCCTGGCGATATACCTGCAACTTGTCACAGACATATAGGGTGTTTCCTGCAAGTTTAGTCATTGGTCCTAAACGTAGCTTTAGGTTCAACAAATTTGCGGGCTCCATCTGAGCAATCATTTCTAAGGTGACAGTTTTAGTTTGTGGTTGATTGCGTAATTCACTGATCATTGCCTCGGTCTTTGCCATTTCTGCATGGGGAGATAATTGGTGCTTTAAAAAATCTGCGAAGCCCTGAATGTAAGGCTCTAAAGTGGCATATGTAGAGGGGGTGTGTTCTATGTAGGTTCTGATCAAAATATCAAATTCAGTACCGCCTGTTAGCTCTCGTGTTTGAGGATAATCCTCAACAATTGCGTCAAATAGCCGTTTGCGATACGCATATTGATAGACATTTAGTTGTTCTGCTGCTGAGAAGTTATCCTTGTCACTTACCCAGTCACCGGGATTTTTATTATCTAAAACACAAGACTGAAAGTTGTTCATTAACTCTTTGAAGGAGGGTAAGTCATGTGCGCGGTCTGGGTTGTGGTTAGCCTCTAATACAGATTTTTCTCGAGAAAAATTAACCAATGGATACTTTTCACTTGAATCTCTTACTCGATCTAGTTCGGACAACATAGTTGAAAAGGCAGGTATATCACTGTCCCACTCAATCATAGTATTTTTACAGCCCTTGGTCGCCATAGTGTAGGCATAGAGGGCAAGTACATCTTCATTAATATGGGTGTTATGTGTGTCAATAATATGATTGCCATGATGTTCATGACCCGCCAAATGTACTTGACCGATTCGGGTGGCTGGTATGGCATCAATGTAGCACTTTGGATCTAGATTATGATTGAAGCAGGTTACATAAATATTGTTGATGTCCAACAGGAGCATACAGTCTGCTCGGGTAAGTAATTGTTTAATAAAATCCCATTCATTTAGGGTATTAGCAGAAAATTCCATATAATTTGACGGATTCTCGAGCAGAATTTTGCGACCTAAGTAATTTTGTACCTGATCTACCTTGTTAACCATATGCGCTAAAGAGGCCTCAGTGTAAGGTACGGGTAATAGATCATGACTGTTTATGCGATTTATACCTGTCCAACAGATATGGTCTGAGATCCAAGCAGGTTCTAGCCAGTCTGCTAGCTGTTTTAGGCTCTTTAAGTAGGGCATATCGATCGGATCATGACTGCCAATGGACAGAGATACGCCGTGCATTACTACGGGATATGAGGCTCGGACTTTTTTTAGTACCTGCTGGGGATAGCCATTAGTGAGCATGAAGTTTTCAGAAATTATCTCAAACCAGTCGACCCCACAGGGTTGGTTATTTAGAACATCTTCCCAATGTTGGCTGCGTAATCCCAAGCCATAGCCGAGGTAAGGAATTGAATTCATGGATCATGTCCTTGGTA
>DNBN01000054.1:0-3903 GCA_003491845.1 Porticoccaceae bacterium
GTTCGGGTCTGTGGTCAAAGCTTGTTAGGGGCTTGATTTATGTATTGCTAGGCTTGTAGAAATGACTTTTAAGCTGTGTGAGCTCAATAGCTGGAGTTGTTAGAGCTAAATCATTTTGACTGGAGAAGCTCTGGTAAGATTCTAATGAGGTGTACCACTTAGAGCATATCTAGCTTCTGATTAGCTATATGCTCAAGCAGTGGACTTTGCGCTGCTCTCTCAAATGCAGCGTCAATTGCTTGAAATCTTCGTTGCACAATGGCGCGATAATTGGGGTGGGTAAAAATATACAACTCGCCATCATTCAGAGCCTCCACAACCCGTTTGCCAACAATTGATACATCAATACCGTTCTCAACCAAATGCTTAGTCTTGTCTGCAAAGCTATCTTCGTTGGTTGGAGTGGCTGTATCATTTTGGTATTTCAGGGGGCGATTTCTATCTGAGTCGTAAATCCGAGTTTGCACGAAGGCTGGGCAGAGTACAGAAACTTTAATGCCTTTAGATTGAAGCTCAGCGGCCCAACTTTCTGATAGGGCAACAACTGCTGTTTTGGTGGCGGTATAAGCACCATTATAGGGAATACCACCCATGCCCGCCATTGAGGCTACATTGATTATCCACCCACCTTCACCATGCTGTTTAATCCATGGCACTATCACTTTAGCGCCATACATGACCCCCATTAGGTTGACATCTAATGCCCACTGCCAGCCCTTGGTTTGTGCGTTTTGAATTGGCCCGGTATCTCCACCAATGCCCGCATTGTTGACTACCATATGAATTTTGCCGAACCTCTCAATGGCTTGCTGTGCGGCGTTATGCCATTGGGTTTCATCAGCAACATCTAGCGTCACCGGCAACACTGAGATGCCGGAATCTCTTAATTCTAGACTCGCTTTTTCAAGATTCTTCTGGTCAATATCTCCCAGCACAATATTCATTTTTTGCTCGCCTAAGGCTTTCGCAATAGATAGGCCTATACCTTCTGCACCACCACTGATGATTGCGGTTTTACCTGCAAATTGAGACATATAAATGTGTTCCTTTTATATCTTTACGGAGTGGTTGGAGTACTAACAGGTTCGTGAAAATAAAGGATACCTATTCACTGGTCAATAATAAAGAGTCAATAAGAGGGGGTTAAATGGTGGTATTGAAATTCCAAGCTGTTTGATTCAACTTAGATGGTTATTTGAGGGTAGGATTCTACGGTGGTAGTGATAGAAAATAAGCCTTTGCTAATCATAGGTTCAACTTCCTGGGCAAGAAAATATCGAGGGTGTAAACACTCGCACTAGTTTTTTTGAGTCTGACTAGTTAATATTAATGATATGTTATATCATATCTTTTTGTAATGATTTTATTAGGACTCTCTTCATGACTCAACTACCCGTGACTGTTCTTTCGGGCTTTCTTGGTGCCGGTAAAACAACTGTTCTCAGCCACATTCTCAATAATCGCCAGGGCAGAAAGGTGGCAGTTATTGTCAATGATATGAGTGAAATCAATATTGACTCGGCAATTGTTCAAAGTGAAGTTTCTTTGAACCGCAGCGAAGAAAAGCTTGTTGAAATGAGTAATGGGTGTATTTGTTGCACGTTGAGAGAAGATCTATTGGAAGAGGTGACCAAACTGTCCAAGGAAGGACGGTTTGATTATTTGGTCATCGAATCGACGGGAATCTCAGAACCCTTACCTGTAGCGGAAACCTTTACCTTTGCTGATGAAAATGGTGTTTCGCTATCAGATGTTGCTGACTTAGACACAATGGTCACGGTGGTTGATGCCGTGAACTTTATGAATGACTATGACCAGGCAAAATATTTACAAGATACAGGTGAATCACTTGGGGAAGAGGATGAACGCAGTGTTGCGGATCTGCTAGTTGATCAAGTTGAGTTTGCTGACGTTATTTTGATCAGCAAAACTGACTTAGTAAGCTCGGCTGATATAGAGCGTTTAACGGCAATCCTAAAAACACTAAATACTGATGCCAAAATTGTTCCTATTTCCCAGGGTCAAGTGAATATCGATGAGGTGCTCAATACTGGTTTATTTGACTTTGAGCGAGCTCAACAGGCGCCTGGTTGGCTCAAAGAAATGCGCGGAGAACATGTTCCCGAAACAGAGGAATATGGCATTGGTAGTTTTACCTATGAAGCAAGGAGGCCTTTTCATCCAGAAAAGTTTCATGAGTTTTTACATGGTACAGATAAATACGGGAAGTTGATTCGTTCAAAAGGCTATTTTTGGTTGGCGTCTCGGCCTGAGTTTGCCGGCCAATGGAGTCAGGCGGGAGGCATTGCACGCTATGGGTTTGCTGGTATGTTTTGGAAAGCTATACCCGAGAAAAACTGGCCTACAGATGAAGAGTATTTAGCCTCTATCAAGAAGAGCTGGGTCGAGCCCTTTGGCGATATGCGGCAGGAGCTTGTTTTTATTGGTCAAGGTTTGGACAAAAGTGGTATGACAAGTGCTCTTGATGACTGTCTTTTAAGTGAAGAAGATGTCTTGCGAGGTAAGGCCTACTGGACAACATTGCAGGACCCATTTCCTGTTTGGGAGCAAGCATGAGCTCTTTAAACTTTGCCCATCCGCAAAGTATTGGTTCTATTCATGGTAGAGAAGTAAAAATTCGGAGCGTCATTAAAAGTGGTGAGCCGAGAGTTTTGACTAATATCTACCGAGAAGACACCAATATCGTTGTTTGGCAACGTAAATTATCTGGAACGCTCAGACAAGCTGTCGACGGCTTTTTGAAAGCGAACACAAATTTTGAAACATCTATGACAGTCACGCCACAAAGCGCACTTTTAAGTGTCAGTGAAGCTTTAGGAGATACGGATCAATCAGAACTTAGTGAAAACATTACCGAACTAGTCGATATGTTTTGCTGCCTTTTTGAGATTAAAAGAGCTGGATTACGTCTAGCGATACTTGATCGCGCGATGTGCCCAAAGTTTCATGCCGACAAAGTACCCTGTCGTTTAGTCACAACCTTTCAAGGTGTGGCTACAGAGTGGTTGCCTCATCAGGTAGTTAATCGCAGTAAACTAGGTGTCGGCAGTCAAGGTAAACCAGACCACGAATCAGGGTTGTACCAAAATCACCACGACATTCAACAACTAAACTGCGGGGATGTTGGCCTCCTAAAAGGTGAGCTTTGGGAAGGAAATGAAAACGCTGGTTTGGTGCATCGATCACCTGCCTTACCTGACAGTGAGCGTCGTTTACTATTGACTCTGGATTTTAGTCACTAATTAGTTACTCTCTGACTACCGGTTTGTTAATTGAGGGATAATTCTCAAGTCTGATAAGACATTCGATATCAATAAATCTCTTAAAAGCGCGCTCTATTTTCAAGGTTAGATGAGTCTCTAAATACATAGCCTAACTAGTAAACGCAAATGATATGTTGTAACATAGCTAAAGATTGTTGAGCTTGTCTGGCGTTTTGTAAAAGGCTCTTCACCAAGATTCTGAACTCAGGAATAAAGAGTAACCTTTCTTAGGATCAAGTTAAGGGCGTCAGAGGAATTGCTGCCAGTAATAAGTGCTTTCGCGGTAACAAACCATAACTCATAATCCTGTCGCCTTAACACTAAGTTATTTTTAGGTAATCACTATGAATCACGTCGACAGAATTATTGGACATGCAGAGGAACACTGCAAAGCCCACGGTGCTCGTTTAACTGTAAAACGAAAACAGGTTTTGGCTGGACTCATCCAATCTGAAAAGGCGCTTTCTGCCTATGAGCTGATTGATGTTTATAAACAACAATTTGGCGAAAGTATGCCAGCTATGTCGGTCTATCGAATTTTAGAATTTCTTGAAGACGAGCATTTGGTGCACAAACTTAGCCTTGCAAACAAGTATGTCGCCTGTGCTCATATAAGCTG
>DNBN01000054.1:4249-5274 GCA_003491845.1 Porticoccaceae bacterium
GAAAGCGTCAATGAGGCTGGGTTCAAGCTTGTAAACACACAGTTAGAAATGAACTGCCTATGTGAAGGTTGTGTCGCGCAGGCGGCTTAAATATTAGGAAAGAACCCCATGAAAACAGAACAAGCAATAACAGATAAGATGGCCATTGGATTGTCAGTGGCATGCGCCATCCACTGTTTGTTTTTACCCGTTGTAATTTTAATGCTACCAAGCATTGCGGCATTGAATCTTGATAATGAGGTTTTTCACCTCTGGATGGTAATAGCAGTGATTCCCTGCAGTATTTATGCCCTAAGCTTAGGGTGTAAAGAACATAGCAGATATCAGTTTATCTCCTGGGGGTTCACTGGATTGGCGATGTTAGTTTTGGCATTAGCGTTAGGAGAAGCGCGAATTGGCGAGTCGGGTGAAAAAATACTGACAGTTCTCGGAGCAGGTTGTGTAGCGGTAGCGCACTGGCTTAACTTCCGTCTATGCCGCGCACAAGAGCATAAAGACTGTGCCTGCCCAGCAGATCAGAGTGTTTAACGCATTATGGTTGGCTCATCTTCACCCGGTAATAACGACAATTTTAAAGATAGCGATAGTTGCTGTAGTAATACCAGCTGCTGTCCGCCTCAGCATCCTGTCAAGCGAATAGAGGCTAAAATTGGACGAAACGATCCTTGCCCTTGCGGGAATGGGCGCAAGTTTAAAAAATGTTGTGGGCAGCACCGTTAAAAGACCAGTATTTTTTAATCCTCTTTCCTAGGTATTAATGCCTGAGACTATTCAATGAATGACAATACGCATCATCCCCATGCAGTACCTACGAATATTATTACTGGGTTCTTGGGGGTTGGGAAAACGTCGGCCATTTTGCATTTGCTAAGTCAAAAACCAGCCCACGAAAGGTGGGCGGTGTTGGTTAATGAGTTCGGTGAGATAGGTGTAGATGGCAGTTTGCTGAATGGACAATATAGTAAAGAGCAGGGCATTTTTATCCGTGAAGTCCCTGGTGGATGCATGTGTTGTGCTTCTGGATT
>DNBN01000054.1:5606-5776 GCA_003491845.1 Porticoccaceae bacterium
GAACCTACTGGACTTGGACATCCCAAAGAAGTACTTCAAGTGCTTTCAGCTGAGTACTATAAAAAAGTATTGTCAGTACAAAAAACACTTACTTTGGTAGATGCAAGAAAACTAACCGACCAGCGCTACACCAGCCATGATACGTTTAATCAGCAGATAGCCATTGCCGA
>DNBN01000162.1 GCA_003491845.1 Porticoccaceae bacterium
CAAATTTATCTGAGCAATGAATTGCAAATATCCCTGTGAAGCCAGAAAGCCCACTAACAATATAGTCGTCACAAGCAGTACTCTTATCCTGCGACATAATTCGCAGGGCACTGTCTGTTTATGTCGGTTGCTTATCCATTTAGCCATGTTGTTTAAATCGGCAGTATTACCGTTTTCGTGAGCAATAAAACTGAAAATATAAGAATTAACCATTGCCACCGAAAAAACAGCCATTTTTAGAATCGGAGAAATTAAAACCGTACTTAGACAAAATAAATCAATTCCCATGTTTCAACGGTATCTATGGTCTGGATAACAAAAGGCTTGGTATAATAATCTCATGATAAACAATCCTAAGGGAGTAAAGATAACATGCTAACCCTGATCTCTCCGGCAAAAAAATTAGACTACGCACAACAAGACGAGCGCAGACCTCACACACAGCCTGAACTACTGGATCACGCCCAGGAACTTCTCAGTGACTTAAAGACACTTTCACCACAAGACGTCTGCGCCCTGATGGGTTTAAGTGACAAATTAGGTGCGTTGAATTATGAGCGTTTTCAAGCATGGCAAAGGCCCTTTACAACGGAAAATGCAAAACAAGCTGTGCTCGCTTTTAAAGGAGATGTATACCAAGGCTTAGATGCCGAGAGCATGTCGGATGAAGATTTACAGTGGGCCCAGGATAATTTGCGTATATTGTCAGGCCTCTATGGTGTGCTGAGACCTCTGGATCTCATGCAACCTTACCGTCTGGAAATGGGTACTAAATTCGCCAACAATCGCGGCAAGGACCTTTACAGCTTTTGGGATGGTGTAATTAACAATCAACTAAACAGCCTCGTCGAAGAGCCCAACGCTGTACTGGTGAACCTTGCATCAAATGAGTACTTCAAAGCAGTAAAGGAAAAGACTCTTTCGGCACGCATAGTCACACCAGTTTTTATGGATAATAAAGACGGCAAATACAAGATGATCAGTTTCTTTGCGAAAAAAGCCAGAGGACTGATGGCCGCCTTCATCATTAAAAATAAAATAACCGATGTCGAATTACTGAAAAACTTTGATAGCGATGGTTATTCCTTCAATGCGGCTCTGTCTGAAGCAGACAAATGGGTTTTTACGAGAGGATGATGGTACTCATCTCAGCTGACAGCGGGCAATCGCATTGAATAAGCCGTTCTCTCAAGCCTGTGTGAATAACCGAGAACCCATCACGGCAGTGCTAAAGCGCTTGCTCGCTGAGGGGCAAAGAGTGTTAGAAATTGGCAGTGGTACTGGACAACATGCGGTGTGGATTGGTCAACAGATTCCAACTGTTACTTGGCAAACCAGTGACCGATGCGAGAATCATTCAGCCATACAACAGTGGGTGGCTGAGAGCAACCTAACCAATGTCTATCCTCCCATCGCACTAGATGTGGCGATAGATCCCTTGCCAAATTCTCAATTCGATATGATTTTTTCGTCCAACACCGCCCATATTATGGCCTGGCAAGACGTCGAAAAAATGTTTCAATTGGTTTCTAATCGACTCAATACGGGAGGATATTTCTGTCTGTATGGGCCCATGCAATACGATGGCATTATCGAACACGCCAGCAATCGCGCATTTAATCAAAAGCTGAAATCTGACTGTCCCCACCGTGCAATCAGAGACGTCAACGAGCTAAATCAACTGGCCACCAACGGCAACATGCAATGGGTAGAGGACAACGCCATGCCAGCAAACAATAGACTGCTAGTTTGGCTTAAGAGCTAAAATAATAAGTTACTGCTGGCCCCTCGAACCAATAATCTACAGCCAGAGCGACAAAAATTACCATGCCTACCCGATGATTATTTAGAAAGGCAGCAAAGCAAGACTGTCTATCTCCGTTAGCCGTGCTGCGAAACTGACGATAGAAGAATCCTGTTGCCAAAATTAATCCAAAAAAATACAGCAGTCCCCGCTGAAACAAAACCCCTACAACCATCAATGACAGGATGGTGACTGTCTGTAAAACGGCAATCATAGCCCGATCATAACGACCAAACAAAATTGCTGTTGAGCGAACGCCAATGACTAAATCATCATCTCGATCCACCATCGCATAATAAGTATCAAAAGCGATGGTCCAAGCAACAATAGCCATGATAATAAACCCCATGCTCACGGGAAGAGCCTGCTGTTCGGCAGCGAAAGCCATGGGTACGACCCATGCCCAGGCCACACCCAGACCAAGTTGAGGCAAATTGGTAAAACGCTTCATAAAGGGATAAAAAGCAGTGATTGCCAAGCCGCCAAAAGATAATGCGATGGTCATTGAGTTGGTCATCAACACCAATAACAATGCAATCACCAATAATGCGAAAAACAGCCACAAAGCTTGTTTTGGTGTAATTTCGCCCGAAGGCAAGGGTCGGCTTTTAGTCCGCTCTACCAACCCATCGACATGACGATCAGCGTAATCATTGATGACGCAGCCGGCTGCTCGCATCACTAGCATCCCCAGAACAAAAATGACGACATTAGACACCGACGGTTTCCCCGAACCCGCAAACCAAAGCGCCCAGAGGGTTGGCCAGAGCAACAAGTAAATCCCTATGGGTCTGTCCATGCGCACAAGCCGCAGCCATGGATTATTCAAAAAATGAACGGGTGATTCGCCTAACGGGGTCATTATTTCCTCAACAGAACTTTTGTGGTCACTAATTGGCGGGAGTAAACGTCG
>DNBN01000258.1 GCA_003491845.1 Porticoccaceae bacterium
TTCTGCAGTGAATTGTTGCGCAGTAGACTACGTAAGATTTGCTTCAGATCTGCACGAACTGTCAGCTGATTCCCTAACGCATATTCTGTAAATAGGCCTGAATTTACTAGTGCGCTGCGAACCATCTCTGGAGAAATTCTCGAGAGCATATAAACAAACTGATCAAGGCGAATGTTTGCTGGAAGTGCTTTTGCTTCTGACAGCAGCCGACCTAAAATAGAGGGCGCAAAAAACTTGGCCATCGATGATGCTTGTTCAGGTCGGTAAAGCAGTCCCATTACTCGATGAGATTCAAGTCCAGCCGTTTGATTTAAGACCGAATTTTGCAGGGTTGGTGCTGGAGCATGAGAAAGGGGTTGAAGTACCCTGCCATTCGCTGTTTTTTGATACCGAAAATCGATTTGATCTCCGGAACTGAACCTCTTGCTCGCCTTCCAATCAAACTCTCGATTATTGAGCACTAATTTAAGAAGCCCACCACGATCTTCGATGATGCCGCGGACAATTTGATTGTCTCTAAGACCCATGCCCTTGGCGACTTGTTCGCTTACCCTTACAGCTGCGGCATTATCCAAAAGCACCGGGGTTGTCTTTGGTGCAAAATTGAGTTGCTCAGGGCCCAACACAATACTTACCTCACAAAAGTAAACAAGAAATTGATCAGCACATCACGGATATCTGATCCATTCATCGCGATTTTTACCTCGTGCCATTTTCTTTTTAGCTTCATCCGTAAAAATCAAATTACGAATATCTTCAGCATCAGGTAACTTTATTTTTCGTCCAGAATACATCCAATTGGGATTGCTTCGCTTGAACGCATGGGGATTAGCATGGACGATAGCTCGCTTGACTATGTCTCGTCTGATAGGCATTTTAGCAACGTGTTTAATTATTATCTCATCTAAGGTATCGCCATACTGAGTTTTATAATGTGTTTCACTGCCTGGAGATTTTTCCAGTTCAGCTTCTACATCCTGAACATCAGACAATAGCGCCTTAAGCGCTTTTTCCGCCTCTAAAATCGAAGCATTTAGGTGCCCGCTCTGCAAAGTTGTTATTAATATCGCCGCTAATACGACATACTTTGTGTTTGTCATTATATTCTTCTCTTTTTACCTAACAGTATCACCAAGAAATCGACTCATAAAAATCAAAAGTGTAACGCCACACTATTACTAATAGCACCCATGCCCTCAGGCTTTGGACCCGCCACATATTTTAGAGTCGCTGTTCTTCTAGTAACAGACTCAACCTCCGCTAATCCTAATTCTGATAGCCCGGATAAGCTTAGTGATTGACTTAAAATGTTTGCATCCGCACTAATAAGAAACTGATCACCAACAGCCACTCCAGCAGACAACCCGGCAGAAATTTTAAACTTGTCTGATCTCCCGGGAACAACAGTCAACCGATAAGAATCGGTATGGCAGTCTACGTCTTGAGTCACCTGCTCAACAAGTGAACTGTTTATCTTCTTCAAATCAAACTTTACTGATGAGGGTATCGAGTTCTTATGGTAGCCTCTGTCAACCTTTGGGTAACGGAATACATGTTTATCACTCCAAATCGTATTATTGGTTTGCCGATCGACTAGAGTTAACTCGTAGACCAAATCTTGACTTGGCCATGGCTTGTTATAGTCTAGTTCAGGAATTTGTGATGCCACCCAAGATGCCATTTCATAAGTTGCGTCTAAACTGTTTGAAACAAATTGTGTCTGCCTATCTTTTGGTAATCGTTTATGTCTTACTGTTATATCAAATCTGTAAGAGGCATTATCTTGGGAACGACCTGACACATAATGGTCATACTCTGACGGATAGGCGATCTCCGATGAAACTAACCAGTCGTTAGACCCTGCCATTGAATTTAAAAAATTTGCTTCTGCTACCTGAAGTAGCTCACTAAGGTAGTGGTCTCCAACACGATCATTGTGGCTAAGATTCAATTTGTCTGCAGAAACTCTTAACACCGCTTGCCGCCTTATTTTAGGTCTTGTTCCGGGACATTGGGCGGCAGAAAAAATATCTGCTGTGATTTCTGCTGATGGTATACCACCTTCTTGCACATACGACAGAACGCGGATGCCTCTTACATCGGCATCACTTGAGATAATTGAAGACTCGTGCAGGACCCCTTGGCTGTCTAAATAAGCGGAACTACCCAGCTGTAGGTTAGACTTTACAGCTAAATCGATCAGTGACTGTTTTATAGCTTCAAGCTTATGTTCAGCCTCAAGATTGGTAGCCCAAGAGTTACTGATCACAGCACTCCACAAAACACCCAACATAATGAAGTTTACAACGCTTTTATTGGAGTTTTTGCGGCCTTTCAAAAGATTCAGATTAGACATGTCTATAACTCCATAGCGACGGATACTTTTAGCAACCAATCATTTGGTTAAATCAGTTTAGTAACAGTTAAACACCCATACCAGAAACGCCTGAGCCCGCCATTGCTGCCAAATAAAGCTTTCGTAAATCATTAACAATATCATTACTCAGTGACAATGTAGTTTCGTAGGTATCATCTCCAACAGGAGCAATGCTCACTAGTTTTGCACCGTAAACAACACCCTGAACTCTGGATCTAAACGTATCACTTTGGATTACCATCTCCGCGAC